>JBOHCW010000109.1:0-20170 GCA_050725375.1 Actinocrinis sp.
TTCCTGGCGCTGCCGATCACCACCGGCGTCACCTTCGTCGCCTCGTACGCCGGCTGGTTCTTCGACACGAGCAACGGCGGCGGCTACAACCGGTTCTGGGCCGACTCGCACCCGTCCAACTTCTGGCCCACCTGGACGAACTCGTTCCGCTCGCTGTGGAACTACGTCGACCAGCAGTACGGCTTCAACGCCAACCTGCACTCGCCGCACCCGTACCAGTCGAACCCGTGGTCCTGGCTCATCATGGGCCGCCCGGTGGCCTTCTACTACGAGTCGCCGAAGACCGGCCAGCAGGGCTGCACGGCGGCGATGGGCTCCTGCTCGGCCGAGGTGCTGGCGCTGGGCAACCCGCTGCTGTGGTGGTTCGCCACCGCCGCGATCCTGTTCCTGCTCTGGCGGTGGATCGCCCGCCGCGACTGGCGCGCCGCGGCGATCCTGGCTGGCATCGCGGCCGGCATCGGGCCGTGGATGTGGTACGCCGAACGCACGATCTTCTCGTTCTACTCGGTCGTGTTCCTGCCCTTCATGGTGCTCGGCGCGACCATGGGCCTCGGCGCGATCCTCGGACGCGCGGACGCCTCGCCGACCCGCCGGGTGTGGGGCGCTGCGGTCACCGGCACGATCGTGGTCGGCATCGTGGCCCTGTTCGCGTACTTCTATCCGATTTACACAGGACAGACGATGTCGTACTCGGACTGGCTCAACCGCATGTGGCTGCCATCCTGGATCTAGGCCGGCGGAGCCCGCCGCGGTAAGTTTCACGCCGCGTCTCACGTCGGCCGCCACGTCGGTCACGCCGCCCGCCCGGTGCATTGCGCCGCGGCGGGCGAGCCGTTTCCGCGACAATATTCACCGACGGAATTCACGGGCAAAGTCCGCTGCGCGAAGCCCGCTATCGAAGCGCTTCGACGGCCCCCATGGACATTGCCCACCTGCCCGGTCTAACCTTCACTGGCAAGACCTGCCGGGGCCGGTCCGGGTAGGCGTCGAAGCGCTTCACCTGCGCCACCGGCCCGACCGCGCGTCCGCGCAGCACCGCCGCACCTTCCCCGACCGACCACTCGCCGTCCGCCGCCGAGCCCGCATCAGGGCCCGTCGAGGCGGCCCTGGAGGACTCCATGGTGACCCTGGCCGAAGTCGCCCGCCAAGCGGGCGTCTCGCCCTCCACAGTCTCCTACGTGCTCTCCCGGAAGCGCTCCATCTCCGACGACACCCGCCGCAAGGTGGAGGCGGCGATCGAGTCACTGGGCTACCACCCGCACGCCGGAGCCCGCGCGCTGGCCTCCAACCGGTCCAACGTCCTGGCCCTGATGATCCCGCTGCGCAGCGACATGTACGTGCCGGTCATCATGGAGATCGCGATGGCCGTCACCACCGAGGCGCGCGAATACGACCAGGACGTGCTGCTGCTGACCAAGGACGAGGGCACCCGCGGCGTGCGCCGGGTCGCCGGCAGCGGCCTGGCCGACGCGATGATCCTGATGGACATCGAACTCGACGACGACCGCATCCCGGTACTGCGCGAGACCGACACCCCGGCCGTGTTGATCGGGCTGCCCGCCGACCCGGCCGGACTGGCCTGCGTGGACCTGGACTTCGAGGCGACCGGCGCCGTGTGCGCCGACCACCTGGCAGACCTCGGACACCGCGACGTGGCCCTGATCGGCGAGGGCGAGGGCGTCTACCAGCGCCACACCGGCTTCGCCGCGCGCACGCTGGCCGGATTCCAGCGCCGCGCCGCCGAACGCGGTCTGCGCGCGATGCACCGGGCGTGCGAGGGCACGTACGAGTCCACCGCCGGGATACTGTCGCGCATTCTCGAGGAGCGCCCGACGACCACCGGCTTCGTGGTGCAGAACGAGGCGGCGCTCTCGCCGCTGCTCAGCCTGCTGCGACTGTCCGGCCGCGCGGTGCCTGAGGACACCAGCGTGGTCGCCGTCTGCCCGGACCAGGTCGCCCTACAGTCCTCGCCCAGGCTGACCAGCGTGTCCATCCCGGCGGAGGACATGGGCCGGCGCGCGGTGCGCATGGCGATGGCCCAGCTCGAAGGCGACCGCTCCGAGTCCTCGGTGCTGCTGCCGCCGGTCCTCACCGTCCGCGAGTCGAGCGCACGGGTCGCCGGTTCCTGATCAAACGCCAGACCTGCACGGCCGCACGACTTTCATCGTCCACGTCATCGCAAAGGCTGCCGCATGTCTGAAGAAGCGCCGCTGGCCTCGCTCGCCCACGAGCGTGGCGAGTTCCGCGCCGTCACGGGCGGACTGGAGTGGACCGGCCGTCAGGAGATCCTCCGGATCGAGGCGTGGGGCGCCGACGCGTTCCGCGTGCGCACCCGGGTCGGCGGGCCGATCCTCGGCGACCTGCCCAATGCCCTGATATCCCCGGTCGCGCCGAGGCTCGAAGCCGAGCCGGAACTCGCGGTCGGCACAGGGCAGGCCGGCGCAGGGCAGGCCACTGTCGTCAACGGCGCGATCACCGCCACCGTCTCGGACATCGGCCGGATCACGTTCACCCGCACCGCCGACGGCACCGAGCTGCTGGCCGAACAGGACGCGCACTTCTGGTGGCCCGGACCGCGTCTACGCACCGCGCACGGCAACGGCTACGCGCGTCTGGAGCAGCGCTTCGCCGCGTACCCTGACGAGCGCTTGTACGGCCTAGGGCAGCATCAGCACGGCCTATACGACCAGAAGGGTGCGGTCGTCGAGCTCGTACAACGCAACTCAGAAGTCTCCATACCCTTCCTGGTCTCCTCACGCGGCTACGGCTTCCTGTGGAACAACCCGGCGATCGGACGCGTCGAGCTCGCCGTCAACGGCACCCGCTGGGTCGCCGACAGCGCCCGTCAGCTCGACTACTGGATCACCGCCGGCTCGCCCGCGCGGATCCAGCGCAACTACGCCGACGCGACCGGTCACACGCCCGAGCTGCCTGAGTGGGCCGCCGGCTTCTGGCAGTGCAAGCTGCGCTACAAGTCGCAGGACGAGCTGCTGGAGGTCGCCCGCGAGTACCGTCGCCGCGGCCTGCCGCTCGACGTGATCGTCGCAGACTTCTTCCACTGGACGCACCTGGGCGAATGGCGTTTCGACCCGGCCGAGTGGCCCGACCCGCAGGCCGCGGTCAAGGAACTGGCCGAGTACGGCACGCGCCTGATGGTGTCGGTGTGGCCTTCCGTCAGCCCGCTGTCCGAGTACCACGCCGAGATGGAGCGGCGCGGCCTGTTCATCGGCACCGAGTTCGGCCCGATCGCGCACGCCGACTGGCCGGACAAGGGCATCGACAAGACCGTGCAAGTCGCCTTCTACGACGCCACCAACCCGGAGGCGCGCGACTTCGTCTGGTCCAAGGTGCGCGAGAACTACCTCTCGCTCGGCATCGACGTGTTCTGGGCCGACGCCTGCGAGCCCGAGCTCAAGCCCGGCTACCCCCTCAACCTGCGCTATCACGCCGGCCCTGGCCTGGAGGTCGGCAACGTCTACCCGCGTGAGAACGCCCGCATGTTCTTTGAGGGCCTGCACGCCGAGGGCCACACCGAGGTGGTCACGCTCAACCGCTCCGCCTGGGCCGGCTCGCAGCGCTACGGCGCGATCCTGTGGTCCGGCGACATCTTCACCGACTTCGAGACGCTGCGTAAGCAGATTCCGGCGGGCCTGAACACCGCGCTGAGCGGCATTCCGTGGTGGAACACCGACATCGGCGGCTTCCACGGCGGCGACCCGGCCTCGCCGGACTACCGCGAGGTGATGGTGCGCTGGTTCCAGTTCGGCGCGTTCAGCCCGATCTTCCGCCTGCACGGCGTGCGCACGCCGGCCAGCGCGTTCGGCCCGGACATGACCGGCGCGCCGAACGAGATCTGGTCCTACGGCGAGGACGCGGCACAGATCATGGCCGGATACATAAGGCTGCGCGAGCGCATCAAGCCGTACATCCTCGACGTGATGCGTGAGGCGCACGAGACGGGTCTACCGCCGCTGCGCCCTTACTTCCTGGAGTTCCCCGAGGATCCGAAGGCGTGGGACGTCGACACGGCGTACCTGTTCGGCCGCGACCTGCTCGTCGCGCCGGTGCTTGAGGCGGGCGCACGTACGTGGGACGTCTACCTGCCTGAGGGCGCGACGTGGACCGACCCGTGGACCGGCGACCATTACGACGGCGGCCGGACCGTCACGGTCGACGCGCCGCTTGATCGGATACCGCTGTTCCTGCGCGACGGCGCTGACCTGCCGATAAAGGGTTAATAGGCCTGCACGGGTACCGTTACAGGGTGGCAAACCTGGTCAACTTCGAGGCCGTCAGCAAGGCGTACGGCACCAAGACGCTGCTGGACGGCGTGTCGCTCGGCATCGCGGAGGGCGACCGCATCGGCGTCGTGGGGCGCAACGGCGGCGGCAAGTCCACGCTGCTGCGCCTGTTGGCCAAGCTGGAGGACCCGGACACGGGCCGGGTCACGCACAGCGGCTCGGTGCACGTCAATGTGGTCGGCCAGCACGACGAGCTCGACCCGGCGGCCACGATTCGCGAGCTGCTGCTGGCCGGGATGGCAGAACACGAATGGGCGGGCCAGGCACACGTGCGCGATGTGCTGACCGGCCTGCTCGGCGGCATCGGCGCGCCGGCCTACCGCGACGGCCTGGACACGGTGGTCGGCCCGCTGTCCGGCGGTGAGCGGCGCCGGATCGCGCTGGCGAAGGCGCTGCTGGAGGCGGACGCCGCGGACCGTCTGCTGCTCCTCGACGAGCCGACCAACCACCTCGACGTCGAGGCCATCGCCTGGCTCGCCCAGCACCTCAAGACCCGCCGCTCGGCGCTGCTCGTGGTCACCCACGACCGCTGGTTCCTCGACGAGGTCTGCGATTTCACCTGGGAGGTCACCCGCGGCGAGGTCCACTCGTACGAGGGCGGCTATTCGGCCTACGTGCTCGCGAGAGCGGAGCGCGCGCGGGTGGCCGCGAGCGACTGGGACCGCAAGCAGAACCTGCTGCGCAAGGAGCTGGCCTGGCTGCGCCGCGGCGCCCCCGCGCGCACCTCGAAGCCGAAGTTCCGGATCGAGGCGGCCAACGACCTGATCGCCACCGAGCCCCCGCCGCGCGACTCCGCCGAGCTGATGGGCTTCGCGACGGCCCGCCTAGGCCGCACCGTCTACGAACTCGAAGATGTCACCTACTCCGTGGGCGGCACTGAAGACGGCGACGCCGGTGACGCAGGCGGCGGCGAGGCCGTACCGCCGCAGACCTCCGCCGCACCGCGCACCCTCTTCGACCACGTGACCTGGCAGCTCGGCCCCGGTGAGCGCCTCGGCCTGGTCGGCGTCAACGGATCCGGCAAGACCAGCCTGCTACGGCTGCTGACCGGCACCGCGAGCCCGGACTCGGGGAAGGTGGTCACCGGCGTCACGGTCAAGCCCGCGCTGCTCTCGCAGGAGATCACCGAGATCGACCCGACGACGCGCGTGCTCAAGGCGGTCGAGGACGTGCGCCAGTCCATCGACCTCGGCAAGGGCCGCACCCTGACGGCCTCTCAGCTGCTGGACCGCTTCGGCTTCACCGGCGACAAGCAGTGGGCGCCGGTCGGCGACCTGTCCGGCGGCGAGCGGCGTCGGCTGCAGGTGCTGCGGCTGCTGATGGACGAGCCGAACGTGCTGCTGCTCGACGAGCCGACCAACGACCTGGACATCGACACGCTGACCGCGCTCGAAGACCTGCTCGACGGCTGGCCCGGCTCGATGATGGTGGTCTCCCACGACCGGTATTTCCTGGAGCGCACCACGGACCGCGTCGCGGCCCTGCTCGGCGACGGCAAGATCAGGATGCTTCCCGGCGGTGTCGGGCAGTACCTGGAGCGCCGTGCCGAGGTCCTCGCGGCGCAGCAGCAGGCAGCGGCGGCAGCGTCCGCATCGACGGCCGGCCCGGCGCGTTCGACGGACGCACCCGCGACGTCCGCCCGTGACCAGCGTGCCGCCCAGAAGGAGTTGGCCCGCATCGAGCGTCAGCTCGACAAGGTCTCCGCGCGCGAGGCCGACCTGCACGACCAGATGGCGAAGGCCGCCACCGATTACGCGGCGGTGGCGAAGCTCGACGCCGAACTGCGCGACCTCGCCGCCGAGCGCGAACGCCTTGAGGAGCAGTGGCTGACCATCGCGGAGTGACGGGCGACGGCAGCGTGACGCTCAGCCCTGCTTGAGCTGCGCGAGCACGCAGAACTCGTTGCCCTCGGGGTCGGCCATCACGACCCAGGACACCTCCTCGCCCTGCCCGACCGACACGCGCGCGGCCCCGAGCCCGATCAGCCGCTCGATCTCGGCCTGCTGGTCATCCGGCCGCAGGTCCAGGTGCAACCGGTTCTTCACGACCTTCTCGTCCGGCACGCGTAGGAACAGCAGATCGGGGACGACACCGTCCTGCGGGCTGCCGGCCGGCGGCTCCAGCACGACCTCGTCGGCTTCCTCGTGCGTGCGTCGCCACCCGAGGGCGGCTTGCCAGAACTCGGCCACGACGTACGGGTCGCGGCAGTCGACACACAGACACTGAATCGTCAACGACATCCGGCCATCGTGCGCCGCCGGTCAACCCCGGTCAATTCTGCGGTGCTTGAGCGCAGGACCGCTCCAGCCGCTACGGCATCGAGTTGTGGCGGCCGCAGCGTAGTGCCGTCCGCTCGGTGAGGAGCACCAGGTGGTGGTTGCGTCTGTCTCGCTACGGTGGACATCCCGGGTGACGGCTGCGTGTGGGGGAAAGGCCCCCGACGCACGAGCGATAACGCCTCGTCTATCGTCGGCGAAGCTCACGCGGGACCTGCGTGGGGCAAGAGCGTCTGAGGCCGGTACCTGTAGGTGCACGCCACTCGCCGCCGTGGGCCGGCAGCGAGACGTCATGTTCATCGCAGGGTTTTGTGTCTTGCTGAGCGAGACAGGCGGCCTCCGGCGCCGCTGTTGAACAAATAAAAAACCCGTGATGAATACTCACGACTCGTCACCGGGCCACGACGGCGGGCATCGTTCCCGGTACGACATGACGCAAGACGCACTTGAACCACCGAGGTCCCGCGTCAGCTTCGCCGGCGGCGGATGACGGCTTATGGCCCGTGCGTTGTGGGCCGTTCAGTTTGCCCTGGCCAGTCGTATTGACCGACCGCGTTCTTCATTCGTTCGTGTGGATCTGCAATGTCCCGCATCGTCCACTTCTGAGCCCGCCTAGCGTTGATCAGGTCGGTCCCATACCGGATCACCAGACCACTGAATCACCAGACCACTGACCGACCAGACCACCGACCAGACCACCGACCAGACCATCGGGGACGCCATGGCCTTCGACTGCGAACCGACACCGCACGACGCACCGCGCCCGCCGGAGACGCGCCTGCCGAAGCGGCCTGGACTCACCGAGCGGGAACGCGAGGTGCTGCGGCACGTCGCGGACGGCGAGTCGACGCGTCAGATCGCCGCCCGGCTGGAGATCACGCCGTCCACGGCGCGTACGTACGTGGACAGCGTCCTGACGAAGCTGGGCGTCCGATCACGAGGCGAGGCCGTGGCCGCGACCGTGCCGATTCCCGGGATTCCCGCCGGCCCGCCCGAGGCCGAACTCCTCAGCACCCTGACCCGCCGCGAGCGCGAGGTGCTCGCGGGTATGGCCGAAGGTCTGTGCCGCGCCGACATCGCCGCGCGGCTCTGTGTCTCGCCGCACACCGTCCGCACGCACGTGCGCAACATCCTGGCCAAGCTCGGCGCGCGTTCCACACTCGAAGCTGTCGCGGTGCTGCGTCGCGCGGCAGTCCAACTCAACGGGATATCGGCGCCGTTGATCCGGCAGCCGCTGAGCCAACAGCCGCTGATCCGGCGGGTGTCGAGTCAGGGGGTGTCGAATCACCTGCCGCGGATCCGGTCCGGTCCAGGGTGATCCGTTCCGCGCCCGCGTAGACGTTCGCCGCGTTGCCGCGAACGAAGCCTGCCAGCGTCATGCCCGACTCGCGCGCCAACTCGACGGCGAGCGAGGACGGCGCCGACACCGCGGCCAGCACCGGGATACCGGCCGCGGCCGCCTTCTGGACCAGCTCGAAGGAGGCACGACCACTGACCATGAGCAGATGCCCGCGCAACGGCAGCCGGTCCGCTCGCAGCGCCCAGCCGATCACCTTGTCGACGGCGTTGTGCCGGCCCACGTCCTCGCGCACGCAGAGCAGTTCGCCGTCCGCGGCGAACAGGCCCGCGGCGTGCAGGCCGCCGGTCTTCGCGAACAGCCTCTGCCGAGCCCGCAGCTTATCAGGCATCGAATACAGCAGCTCCGGCGCGATCCGCACCGGGTCCGCCGCGACGCTCCAGTGCGCGTTCGCGCGCACCGCCTCGATCGACGACTTGCCGCAGACGCCGCACGCGCTCGTCGTGTAGGTCGTGCGGTCGAGCGACCAGAGCGGGACCTCGACGCCCGGGGCCAGGTCGACGTCGACGATGTTGTACAACTCGTGCGCCGACTCGACCCGCTCCACCTCAATGCCGTTGCGGGCTCGGTAGCCGGCCAACCCGACCGGGCCCGAGCACGCCGAATCACCGCAGAACCGCATCTGTGTCAGCTCTCGCGGCCCGTGCACCACGCCCTCGCCGGCGAGATAGCCGGCCACCAGGTCGAAGTCGTCGCCGGGCGTGCGCATGGTCACCGCGACCTGCCGGCCGCCGACCCGGATCTCCAGCGGCTCCTCGGCCACCACGGTGTCCCGGGTGCGCACGCCGGTGGCCGCGCCGTTCGCGCCTGCGCCGAGCCGCAGCACCGGTTCGCGCCTCGTCACCCTGCCCATGTAAGAACCGTACCCCCGCGGCGGCCCTGGAAAAGCACAGCGCTCCGCGCCCTTGCGAGCGCGGAGCGCGCGAGTCGCCCCGTTACTTAAGATCAAAGCTCAAGCAGGGCTCCTTGGCACAGCAATTACAGCGGCTTGACGTTCTCAGCCTGCGGACCCTTCGGGCCGGCGGTGACGTCGAACTCGACGCGCTGGTTCTCGTCGAGCGAGCGGTAACCGCTCGACTGGATCGCAGTGAAGTGGACGAAGACGTCGGCGCCGCCGTCGTCCTGGGAGATGAAGCCGTAGCCCTTCTCCGCGTTGAACCACTTGACCGTACCGGAAGCCATCTCTCTCCTCATAGAAAAGGGACGTCGGACGGTTTCCACAGGGCGTGGATAACCGGGTTGCCCTCCACGAACCGTCCCGCTTTGTCGGTCTGCGCCAAGGGAGAGAGCGCCACGGAAACACAAAGGCCCGCGGCCGTACTCCCGCGGGCGTTCAAACGAAGCATTTAGGGAACTGCAGCTGCAACCGCGCCCACCCTAACACGTCGCGACTGATCCGTCGCCGTCTCGGACGAGTGAATTCTGAACTCGTTCCTGAGCCCCTCACCGGCCGCGTCACCACCGGGCGCACGCCCCGGCGTATCGGAACCATAGCGGTTCAACCAGGTCGAAAACCTGGTGCGCGAAGGGCTCCGAGCGCTTATGGTCCTTACCATGCCCCCTTCATCGCCGTCAGGCGGCTCCTTCGCGTCCCTATGGCGTCTGAGGTCCTATGTCAAGCCCTATCGCTGGCAGATGTTGCTGATGTTCGCGGTGGCGCTGGGCGGCACCCTGGTCGGCGTGGCGGTCCCGCTGCTGACCAAGGCCGTGGTCGACGGCCCGCTGCAGAAGGGCGACCGGGACGCGCTCTGGCTGCTCGGCTTCTACGCCCTGCTGTTCGGCCTGGCCGAGGCCGTGCTCATCCTGGCCCGGCGGCTGACGCTGGCCAACAGCGCGCTCGGCATCGAGAAGGACCTGCGCGACGAGCTGTACGCCCACCTGCAGCGGCTCGACGTCGGCTTCCACGACTCGTGGCAGTCCGGCCAGCTGGTCGCCCGGATGACCAGCGACATCTCCGCCATCCGGCGCTTCCTCGGCTTCGCGCTGATCTTCCTGGTGGTCAACACGGTCACCTTCGGCGTCGTCGGCGTGCTGCTGATCGTCATCCACCCGCTGCTCGGCGGCCTCGTCGTGGCCTTCAGCCTGCCGCTGAGCTACGTGATCTTCAAATACGAGCGGGTCTACCGCACGCAGATCCGCGCCGTGCAGGACCAGCAGGGCGAGGTGGCCACCGACGTCGAGGAGTCCGCCCTCGGCATCCGCGCGGTCAAGGCCTTCGGCCGCGCCGAGTTCCTGACCCAGCGTTACCTGGGCAAGTCGGTCAAGCTGCGCCGCCTCCAGCTGACCCAGATCAAGACCCTGGCCGAGATCTGGGCGCTGATCATCGCCGAGCCGCAGGTCGTGCTCGGCCTGGTGGTACTCGGCGGCGGCGCGGCCGTGGCCAACGGATCGCTGACCCTGGGCACCCTGGTCGCCTTCATCTCGCTGTACCTGCTGCTGGTCTGGCCGATCGAGTCGATGGGCTGGCTGCTGGCCGCCTCCCAGGAGGCGAACACCGCCGCCGAGCGCGTCTTCGAGGTGCTCGACTCCGAACCGCAGATCCGCACCCCGCACGCCGCGACAGGGCACACCGGCACGCCGCACCCGCGCGCCGAGTACACCGGTGACACCGCCCCGGGCGACGCCGCCACAGCTGACAAGCCGTCGGCCGACCCGTCCACCGGCGTCGCCCGCCTCGCCCTGGACCACGTCTCGTTCAGCTACCCGGTCGCGATGGGCCGCAACGCCGGCGCGCCGATCCTGACCGACGTCACCCTGCACCTCGCCCCCGGCGAGACCGTCGCGCTGGTCGGCCCGACCGGCTGCGGCAAGACCACCCTGACCGCGCTCGTTCCGCGTCTGTACGACGTGACCGGCGGCCGGGTCCTGATCGACGGCGTCGACGTGCGCGACCTGGCGCTGACCGAGCTGCGCGCCAAGGTCGCCTGCGCCTTCGAGGACCCGACGCTGTTCTCCGCCAGCGTGCGGGAGAACCTGGTGCTCGGCCGCCCCGACGCCGACGGCGCCCAGGTCGAGGAGGCGCTGCGGATCGCCCAGGCCGAGTTCGTGCACGACCTGCCCTGGGGCCTGGACACCCGCGTCGGCGAGCAGGGCCTGTCCCTGTCCGGCGGACAGCGCCAGCGCCTGGCCCTGGCCCGCGCGGTGCTCGGCCGCCCGCCGGTGCTCGGGCTCGACGACCCGCTCTCCGCCCTCGACGTGCACACCGAGGGCCTGGTCGAGCGGGCCCTGCGCGCCGTGCTCGCCGAGACCACCGGCCTCGTGGTCGCGCACCGCGCCTCCACCGTCCTGCTCGCCGACCGGGTCGCCCTGCTCGGCCCGCACCCGGACGGCGGCCACACCGTCGCCGCGCTCGGCACCCACCACGAGCTGCTGCAGACCGAACCCGCGTACCGCGACCTGCTGTCGCAGAGCTCTGAGCTCGTTGAGGAGGGCGTGTAGCCAGATGACCGTGCTCGAATCCGACTCCGAAGCCGCCGCCGATTCAGACCGCCCCGCCGAGGGCGCCGAGACCGACTGGCGCGGCGTCGCCGCCGAGAAGATCGACGAGGTCTCGGCCAGCGGCGGCATCTTCCTGCGCGCCCGCTCCCGCCGGCTGCTCGGCTCGCTGCTGCGTCCGCACAAGCGCGCCCTGGCCTGGGCCACCTTCCTGATCGTGGTGGTCACCGCGGCCGAGATGGCCGGTCCGTACCTGGTCTCGGTAGGCATCGACTCGGGCATCCCGGCGATCAAACGCGGCGACTGGGCACCGATCGGCGCCGCCGTCAGCGTCATCCTGGTCAGTGCCCTCGCCGGCTCGGCGCTGCGGCTGCGCTTCCTCAAACTGGCCGGCCGCATCGGCCAGGATGTCCTGCTCGACCTGCGCGAACGCGTGTTCCGCCAGTTCCAGCGGCTGCCGATCGCCTTCCACGAGCGCTACACCTCCGGCCGGGTCATCTCCCGGCTGACCAATGACCTCGACGCGCTCGGCGATCTGGTCAACGCCAGCCTCGACGGGCTGATCAACGCGGTGCTCAACATCGCGGTCATCGGCGTCCTGCTCGCCGTGATCGACCCCGAGCTCTCGCTGTTCCTGCTGTTCTGCCTGCCGGCGCTGTTCCTGCTGCTGCGCTGGTACACCCGCGGCTCGCGCCTGGCCTACCGGCGCACCCGCGAGGCCATCGCCGCGCTGATCGTGCAGTTCGTCGAGACGCTCAACGGCATCCGCGCCGTGCAGGCATTCCGCCGCGAACCGCGCAACGACCGGATCTTCCGCGAACTGAGCTCCGACTATCGGGCCGCCAACGCCGACGCGATGCGGATGGTCGCCTGGTTCATGCCCGGCATCAAGACCGTCGGCGCGATCATGACCTCGGTGGTGCTGATCTTCGGCGGCTTCCAGGTCATGGACCACGCCCTGCAGGTCGGCGTACTGACCGCCTACCTGCTCTACCTGCGCCGGTTCTTCGACCCGCTGCAGGATCTGGCGATGTTCTACACCTCGTACCAGTCGGCCAACGCCGCGCTGGAGAAACTGTCCGGCGTGCTCGAGGAAGAGGCCGCCGTCCCGGAGCCGGCGCGGCCGGCCGAACTGCCCAGCCCAGTGCGTGGCGAGATCGTCTTCGACGGCGTCCGGTTCTCCTACCCCCGCCGCGAGCAGCAGTCCGCCGACGGCGCGCCCACGCCCGAGAAGGTCATCCTGCCCGGCCTGGACCTGACCATCCCGGCCGGCCAGACCGTGGCCCTGGTCGGCGCGACCGGAGCCGGCAAGTCGACGCTGGCCCGGCTGATGTGCCGCTTCTACGACCCCGGCGCCGGCCGGGTGCGGCTCGACGGCATCGACCTGCCCGACCTGCGCGACACGGACCTGCGCGAGGCCGTGGTCATGGTGACCCAGGAGAACTTCCTGTTCACCGGCACCGTCGCCGACAACATTCGCTTCGGCCGGCCCGAGGCCACCGACGAGCAGGTCGAGGAGGCGGCGCGGGCGATCGGCGCGCACGGCTTCATCGCGGCCCTGCCCGACGGCTACCGGACCGACGTGAAGAAGCGCGGCGGCCGGCTGTCCGCCGGACAGCGCCAACTGGTCGCCTTCGCCCGCGCGTTCCTGGCCGACCCGGCCGTGCTGGTGCTCGACGAGGCGACCTCCTCGCTGGACGTGCCCAGCGAGCGACTGGTCCAGCGGGCGCTGCGCACCATCCTGGCCGAGCGCACCGCCCTGATCATCGCGCACCGGCTGTCCACGGTCGAGATCGCCGACCGGGTACTGGTGATGGAGGGCGGCCGGATCGTCGAGGACGGCTCGCCGGCCGACCTGCTCGGCGGCTCCGCCGGCCACTTCGCCGACCTGCACTCCGCCTGGGTCGAGTCCCTCGCGTGACCGCACCGATGGGACCAGAGGGCACCGCTGTGACGAGAAGGCTCCGGAACCCTCCGAAAGGAATCCGGCGAAACGGGGCGAACCGGTGGTCCGGACCGGGAAAGTCCACCGAGTTACCGGGGAGTATGCCGTTGTGGGGACGAAGCAGCCTACGATCGCCCCATGACCCGCGTACTGCTCGCTGAGGACGACGTGGCGATCGCCGAGCCGCTGGCTCGCGCGCTGCGCCGGGAAGGCTACGACGTGGACCTGCGCGCCGACGGGCCCGGGGCCCTCGCGCTGGCCCAGTCCGGCGTGGTCGATCTGCTCGTCCTCGATCTCGGCCTGCCCGGCATGGACGGCCTTGAGGTGTGCCGCCGGCTGCGCACCGACGGCCACGGCTTCCCCGTCCTGGTCCTGACCGCGCGCGCCGACGAGGTGGACACCGTCGTCGGCCTCGACGCCGGCGCCGACGACTACGTCACCAAACCCTTCCGCCTGGCCGAACTGCTCGCCCGCGTGCGCGCCCTGCTGCGCCGCGGCAGCCCCGACAGCGGCACCGCCGCGCGCGGCGTGCGCATCGACGTCGAGTCGCACCGCGCGTTCCTCGGCGACGAGGAGCTGAACCTGACCGCGAAGGAGTTCGACCTGCTGCGCGTGTTGGTGCGCGACGCGGGGCGGGTGATAACCCGCGAGCACCTGATGCGCGAGGTCTGGGACACCACCTGGTGGTCGTCGACTAAGACCCTTGACATGCACATCTCCTGGCTGCGCAAGAAGCTCGGCGACGACGCGGCCAATCCACGGTTCATCTCCACCGTGCGCGGCGTAGGGTTCAGGTTCGAGCGCGGCTGACCCGCACGTGACGCGGGCCGACGACGCGAGGGGGGTTCGATGCGCCGCCGCATGATCAAGTCCACGGTCTCGGCCGTGCTGATCGTGGTGGTGCTGCTCGGCGTGCCGCTGGGCATCATCGTCGCGCTGCGGATCAGCGAGTCCGAGCACGCCGCGCTCAACCAGGAGGTCCAGCGGATCGGCTTCCAGCTCGACGAGCAGCTGAGCACGGCAAACCAGCCCGATGTCGCGGTGCTGAAGACGCTGCTGGCGCCGGGCCACAGTGTGCGCCTGACGTACAAGGGCCACGCGCCGATCGTCCTGGGCGACCCGCCGACCGACCACCCGGCGTCCAGCGGCGCGTACATGGGCCCGGCCCCGCACGAGGTCCGGGCGGTGGTGACCGAGTCCTGGTCCGCGACCGAGTCCCGCATCCGCGGCAGTCTGCTGCTGGTCCTCGGTGTCGCGGTACTGGCCACGATCGCGGCAAGCGGCGTGGCGTTCCTGCAGGCCAGGCGGCTGGCCAGGCCCTTGGGTGACCTGGCCCAAACGGCCGAGCGGCTGGGCTCCGGCGACCCGCGGCCGCGGCACCGGCGGTACGGCATCCAGGAGCTTGACCGCGTCGCGGAGGTCATCGACCACACCGCCGACCGCATCTCCCGGATGCTGGCCACCGAGCGACGGCTCGCCGCCGACGCCTCGCACCAGTTGCGCACGCCGCTCACCGCGCTCTCGATGCGCCTGGAGGAGATCATCGCGGCGCAGGACCTGATGGACGTCAAGGAAGAGGCCGCCATCGCACTCACCCAGGTCGAGCGGCTGACCGATGTCGTGCAGCGGCTGCTGACCGACGCGCGCGACAGCCGCCGGTCCACCTCCACGGTCCCGATCGACGTCGACATGGTCATCCGCCAGCAGATCTTCGAATGGCGCCCCGCCTTCCGCAGCGCGCGGCGGCCGATCCGCGTCGACGGAGTGCGGGGCCTGGCCGCGGTGGCCACCCCCGGCGCGTTCGCCCAGGTCCTGGCGACCCTGATGGAGAACTCGCTCATGCACGGCGCCGGTCCGGTCACCCTGCGCACCCGCACCACCGGCGGCTCGGTCGTCGTCGAGGTCTGCGACGAGGGCCCCGGCGTGCCCCAGGAGCTCGGTGCCCGGGTCTTCGAGCGCTCGGTCTCCGGCCGGGCCTCCACCGGCCTGGGACTGACCGTGGCGCGCGAGCTGGCCGAGGCCGACGGCGGCCGCCTCGAACTGCTCCAGCAGCGCCCCCCGGTCTTCGCGGTGTTCCTCGCGGCCTTCGACCCGATGGTCTGACGATCTGAGAGGCCGCGCCCCAGGCACAAAGAAAGTAGGGGCGGGAGTCCCGAAGGATTCCCGCCCCTACTGGAGCTTGGATCGGCTACCCGGCAGCGGCTTCCCGTCAGCGGGTGCCGGTGGCACGCAGCAGGTCGCCGGAGCCGGAGCGGCGGTGCCGCGGACCGTCGACCTCGCTGGTCAGCTGCGAGGTGGGCAGCGGCGCGGTGCGCACGCCCGCGGTGTCGAACTGGAACTGCGCCTCGGCCAGTGCCGGGTCGGTCTTCGGGAAGATCCAGGTGCGGTAGGTCCACAGCCGGAACACCATGCCCAGCGGCATGCCGAACATGTACTTGGCCACGTTGTTGCCCAGCGCGCCGTCGAAGTGCAGCACATACTGGGAGAAAGCCAGCGGCACCGTCTCGATCAGCATGCCGATGCCGTTGACCAGGAAGAACAGGACCAGCTCGCGGCTGCGACCGATCGAGTCGCGGTCCTTGTACGTCCAGAACCGGTTACCGATGTAGGCCACGATCGTGGCCACCACAGTGCCCACCACCGAGCCGATGACCGGTTTTTGCGGGATGGCCTGCCAGCACAGGTTCGTGACCACCATGTTCACCACGAGGGCGATCAGGCCGATCGTGCCGAACTTCGCCAGCTCATGGGTAGCGCGGCGCAGTCGACCGTACGCAGCTTGTAAAACCGCCACTGTGGATTCCTACCTGACTTCCGGGGTCACCACTACGAGAGTAACGAGTGTCGCCTAAGGGGGTCCCTCACGGGCAGCCTCGTAGCAGACCTGTGACGGACACATTGCCCGTTCAAGGTACTGGCTGATTCGGCCGGCGGCCGCGCTTGGGCTCGAAAGTCCCATCCGACCAGGCAGGATGCGTCCCGATCCGGGCAACTTTCCCGAACTGTCGCTTCGGGGGCGTTCGTCCATGTGAGGTAGCCCACGTCGCGGCGCGGTTTGGCGGCCGGGCAGCACGCCCCCGACGGGAGGTCTCAAACACCCCTTAGGCTTACTTCCTGTGATCGGCACATCGAACGGACTGGCCGGAGCGTCCGAAAACATGCGCGCAGAGCCGCATTCCGTACCCGAGGAGGGCATGCGCGCGGGGACCGCACTACCGGGCATGCCCGTCGTCGGGGTGGTCGGCGGGGGACAGCTGGCCCGGATGATGCAGCCGGCGGCCATCGCGCTCGGCGTGCGGCTGCGCGTGCTCGCGGCCCAGTCCGACGAATCCGCCGCCCAGGTGATCCCGGACGTAGTCGTCGGCGCGCACGACGATCCCGAGGCCGTCTCCGCCTTCGCGCGCGGCTGTGACGTGGTGACGTTCGATCACGAACACGTCCCGACGCCGATCCTGGAGCGGCTGCTCGCCGAAGGCGTCGCCGTACGTCCGGGACCTCAGGCGCTCGTGCACGCGCAGGACAAGGCGGTCATGCGCGAGCGGCTCACCGCGATCGGGGTGCCCTGCCCGGCCTGGACCAGGCTGCCGGCCGCGTCATCGGCCGCGGTCGCCGAGGGCGAGAAGTTCGCCGGTGAGGTCGGCTGGCCGTTCGTCGTGAAGGCGGCGCGCGGAGGCTACGACGGCAAGGGCGTCTGGCGCGTGCAGAACCCGGTGGAACTGCGCGGGATCACCGAGGACGCCGAGCGGCGCGGTATCGCGCTGATCGCCGAGGCCATGGTCCCGTTCGTCCGCGAGCTGTCCGCGCAGGTGGCACGGTCGCCGCACGGTCAGGCCGTCGCCTATCCGATCGTCGAGACCGTGCAGCGCGACGGCGTGTGCCGCGAGGTCTACGCCCCGGCCCCCGGCCTCGGCGCCGAGCGCTCCGCCGAGGCGCAGCGCATCGCGCTGACCATCGCCCGCGAACTCGACGTGACCGGCATGCTCGCGGTCGAGCTGTTCGAGACCGCCGACGGCTCGCTGAGCGTGAACGAACTGGCGATGCGGCCGCACAACTCCGGCCACTGGAGCATCGACGGCGCGGTGACCAGCCAGTTCGAGAACCACCTGCGCGCCGTGCTCGACCTGCCGCTCGGCGCGCCGACCCCGCACGCGCCGGTCGCCGTGATGGCGAACGTGCTCGGGCTCGACCTGCCCGAGGTCTACCCGGCGTACCTGCACTGCATGGCCCGAGACCCGGGCCTGAAGATCCACCTGTACGGCAAGGCGGTCAAGCCCGGCCGCAAGATCGGCCACGTGACGGTCCTCGGCACCGACTTCGAGGACTGCGTCGAACGCGCCGCGCACGCCGCGGCCTACCTGCGCGGAGAGATCGATGAGTGAGGCGCCCGGCGCCGGTCCCGTGGTCGGCATCGTCATGGGCTCGGACTCCGACTGGCCGGTCATGTCCGCCGCCGCCGAGGCGCTGGACGAGTTCGAGGTCGGATACGAGGTCGACGTCGGCTCCGCGCACCGGATGCCCGAGACGATGATTGAGTACGGACGGCGCGCCGCCTCGCGCGGCCTGAAGGCGATCATCGCGGGCGCCGGGGGAGCGGCGCACCTGCCGGGGATGCTCGCCTCCGTCACGCCGCTGCCGGTCATCGGCGTACCCGTGCCGCTGAAGTACCTGGACGGCATGGACTCGCTGCTCTCGATCGTCCAGATGCCGGCCGGCGTACCCGTCGCGACCGTCTCTGTCGGTGGCGCGCGTAACGCGGGCCTGCTCGCTGTACGCATCCTCGCCGCGCACGACCGACACCTACAGGCCGCGATGCGTGCGTTCCAGGACGACCTGGAGGCACAGGCCCGCGCCAAAGGTGCCGTCCTACGCATGAAGCTGGCCGACAAGCCGTCCGAAGCAGGTTGATCACGCACCGCGTCGAGCCTCGCTGACCAGCGGATATGCCTGTTCGCCGAAGCGCTCGCGGAGCTCACCGGAACCCGGCCTAGCGCTCTCCCTACCCGTGGGTAACAATGGCGGCATGAGCCAGGACAATGCCCAGGACTTCGACCTGTTCGCGGTGCGCGAGGAGCACGACCTGCTGCGCGAGTCGGTGCGCTCCCTCGTGGAGACGAAGATCGCGCCGTACGCCGCCGCCGTCGACGACGAGGCGCGTTACCCGCAGGAGGCGCACGACGCGCTGCACGCCGCCGACATGCACGCGATCCACCTCCCGGAGCAGTACGGCGGCGCCGGGGCGGACGCGCTGGCCACCTGCATCGTGATCGAGGAGATCGCCCGCGCGTGCGTGTCCTCCTCGCTGATCCCGGCGGTCAACAAGCTGGGCACGATGCCGATCATCCTGTCCGGCTCCGAGGAGCTCAAGGAGAAGTACCTGCGCCCGGTGGCCGAGGGCCGCGCGATGTTCTCCTACGCGCTGTCCGAGCCCGAGGCCGGCTCCGACGCCGGCGGCATGACCACCCGTGCGGTGCGCGACGGCGACGGCTGGCGCCTGAACGGCGTCAAGCGCTGGATCACCAACGCGGGCGTCTCCGAGTACTACACGGTGATGGCGGTCACCGAGCCCGGCATCGGCACCAAAGGCATCTCAGCCTTCGTGGTCGAGAAGAGCGACGCCGGCTTCACCTTCGGCGCCAAGGAGAAGAAGCTCGGCATCAAGGGCTCGCCGACCCGCGAACTGTACTTCGACGACGTGTACCTGCCGGCCGACCGCATCATCGGCGAACCCGGCACCGGCTTCCGCACCGCGATGCGCACCCTCGACCACACGAGGGTCACGATCGCGGCCCAGGCCCTCGGCGTCGCCCAGGGCGCGCTCGACTACGCGAGCGGGTACGTCAAGCAGCGCAAGCAGTTCGGCAAGCCGATCGCGGAGTTTCAGGGCGTCCAGTTCATGCTCGCCGACATGGGCATGAAGATCGCCGCCGCACGCCAGCTCACCTACGCCGCCGCCGCCAGGTCCCAGCGCAACGACCCGGACCTGACCTTCTACGGCGCGGCCGCCAAGTGCTTCGCCTCCGACTCCGCCATGGAGATCACCACCGACGCGGTCCAGCTGCTCGGCGGCTACGGCTACACCCAGGACTACCCCCTGGAGCGCATGATGCGCGACGCCAAGATCACCCAAATCTACGAGGGCACCAACCAGGTCCAGCGAGTGGTCATGGCAAGGCAGCTGCTCACGGGCTGAGAGAGGCTCTGTGCGAGCCAGGGCCTTGACGCTCTGGCTCGCACGATTGGCCGGCTCCCGGCTGGCCCGTCGCGTTCAGGGCAACGGCGAGTGGGAGGAGCGCGGCATCCCGGTGCTGTGCGACGGTGGTGATGGCGCGGATCAGTTCGTTCCCTGTCGCCGGGTGCTTGCGGAAGGTCAGGCGGTCGAGCATTCGCTGGTGGCTCGGGTTGGGGCGGTTGGCGTTCACAGGAGGATTTCCAGGGTTTCTCGGATCGGACGCAGTGTGGCGGGGAAGCTCGCGGCCATGGCCAGCAGCGGAGCCGGCTGGCTGCCAGGTCGGCGCAGCCAACGGCGTAGAGCTATGACGCCCAGTTCCGGGCCTTCCCAACGACGCAGGCGAAAGGCGTCGATGATGCTGCGTTCCGGGTTGTAGATTCCGATTTCGGTCTCCTGGTCGACTGCCGTGGCGTTCCTGCCGAGCTCGAAGGTCTCCGGTGCGAAGTGGTGCCAGGCGACCGGCGCTTGGATCTTAGGGCGGGTGCTGCCGCGTGGGATTGCGATGTCGATGGTGCCAGGGATCAGGTCGGTGAGTCCGTGCCTGGCTAGTGCGCTGGCCAGGCAGAGGGTTCCGCGCGGGGCGCGGTGGGCGATCTCCAGTAGGTCCCAGTCGGCGCTGGGCTCCGC
>JBOHCW010000110.1:0-6092 GCA_050725375.1 Actinocrinis sp.
GTCATCCCATAGGGCGAACGACCGGCGCACGGAGTCGTTCCGGGGCGCAGCCGCGACTGTAAAGCGCGACGCCGGCTCGGATCGAACGCCCGGTCTGACAGCCCGTCAGGCAAGCCGGAGGGCACACCCGGAGGCCCTTACTCGAATAGGCGGCGGCTAAGAGAGCACAGGCAGGCAACCGCGTTGTACACAGTGCGGCGGACGGGGGCAGACTTGCGAACATGGATTCCAGCGATCAGCTGCCGACGCTCACCCCGGCGGACATCGAGCGGCCGAGCCCGGCCCGCATCTACGACTACTGGCTGGGCGGCAGCAACAACTTCGCCGCCGACCGCGAGGTGGCCGAGCGCGCCGCCGCCGTGATGCCGACGCTGCGCAACGCCATCTGGGCGAACCGCGCCTTCCTGCGCCGGGCGGTGAAGCACCTGGTCACCGAGTACGGCGTCACCCAGTTCCTGGACCTGGGCTCGGGCGTGCCGACCGTCGGCAACGTGCACGAGATCGCGCAGGAGAACAACCCGGACAGCCGGGTGCTGTACGTGGACATCGACCCGGTAGCGGTCGCGCACGGCCACTCGCTGCTGGCCGACAACCCGAACGCCGGGGTGATCCACGCCGATCTGCGCCATCCCGAGCAGGTGCTCGAACACCCGCTGGCCGCGCAGCTGCTGGACTTCAGCAAGCCGGTGGCCATGCTCATGATCGCGGTGCTGCACTTCATGCCCGACGAGGACAAGCCGGGCGAGATCGTGCACGCCTACCGCGACGCCCTGTCCCCGGGCGGATTCCTCGCGCTCTCGCACGCCGCCCCCGACCTGGCGCACCCCGACGAGCAGGCCGGCATGATCGACGACTATCAGCGCTCGACGAGGGTGCAGTTCATCCACCGCACCCCGGAGCAGCTGACCGCCTGGCTGGACGGCTTCACGATCGAGCCCCCGGGGATCGTGCAGGTCAACGAATGGCGCCCGGACGCCGAGGTCAACCAGAACATCCTGCGCACCTACGGCCTGCTCGCGAGGAAGAACGGCTGACCGCCGCCGCCGTCAGCGCCGCGGTGACCATCACTGTCACCACCACCGCGCCCCGCACCGCACGCTGACATTCGTGGGGACGGCTCTCGCTCCGTCCCCACGAATGTCAGGCGCCGCCTCCCACGGCGGGTAGGAGAGCGCTCTCCCATTGCGTGATGCATTGTCGACCCGGGCGCCCGACTCTGTCAACGATCGCTCGAATCGCGTCTCCAGAGCGGCCTAGGCGCCCTCCGGAACCGGTTCCGGGCCTCGAGCGCTAAGAGCAGGTCGGACGCGAAGGTCGGTTAGGAGAGCGCTCTCCAGGGCCAGGGCGGTACTGCTAAGACCTGATCTGACGGTTTCTCAGCCGGGTGTCGAGTCCTTACACCTGTCCCGCTGAGCTGGACAGAACCGAACGGTGGCAACGCCACGCGGCGCCGACACGTGTGGCCACCCTCACGCGCAGCGGCTCACTGCGTATGCACACCCTGATACCTTGCGCCCGTCCCGCTGCCGCTGCCCTACTCCCCCGTCCAACGGTATGCCGCGATCAGCGTCTTGCGTCGCAGCGTGAAGCCAAGCGACTCGTACAGCCTGATCGCGGTCACGTTCGAGGCGAGCGCGTGCAGGACGGGCACCTCGCCGCGCTCGCGGATGCCGACCGCGACTGCGCGCACGAGCCGGCCCGCGAGACCCTGGCCGCGGAATGCGGGATCGGTGCACACGGCGCTGATCTCGGTGTAACCCGGCGGGTGCTGCCGCTCGCCGGCCATCGCGACCAGCGCGCCCTCGCGGCGGACGCCGAGGTACGTGCCCAGTTCGATCGTGCGCGGCAGGAACGGTCCGGGCTCGGTGCGCGCGATCAGGTCGAGGATCTCGGGCACGTCGTCCGCGCCGAGCACGACGGCCTCCGGTTCCGGCCGCGCTTCCAGCCCGGCGCCGACCATCTGCACGCCCATGCCGACGAAGTCGCGCTCCCAGCCGTCCGGCGCCTGCGCCGGGCCGGGCAGCGCGACGAGCCTGCCGCCGGGGCCGACGAGCTCGGCCGCGTCGGCCCACGACCGCTCGTCGGCGGGGTCTTCGAGTGCGTAGAACGGGGCGACGTCCTGCTGGTAGCGCAGCGCGCGGCCGTGGCGTTCGGCGAACCGCGCGTGGTGTCCGGTCAGCGACGCCCACACCGCGTTGTCCAGGACGTGCCCGGTCCCCACCGGCGTCGCGCCGACCACTTCGCCTGGTTCGCCGCGGGCCTCGGCAAGGGTCTCGTCGATCGTCACGCGCGTTCCTCTCCGGTCCACCGTTCGCCAGCAGGGGTCACGCAATCACGAATGCGCTCCCGCCGCACGGAAATAACGCCCGGCCGCACCGCGCGCTTCCACGGGCGCCGGCGACTACCGGATCAGCGCGCGCAGGACGGCCTTGAACTGCGGCCCCGCGCCCTGGCCGAGCGGCTTGAGGAATTCGCGCTCCGCCTCCTCGCTCGCCCGCGTGGCCTTCTTCACGGTGTCGCGCCCGTGCGCGGTCAACGCGACGACGTTGCGCCGCCGGTCCGCCGGATGCGGACGCCGCTCGACCAGGTCCTTGGCCTCCAGTGCGTCGACCATGGCGACCATGCTCGTGCGGTCGATGCCGAGCCGGCCGGCGGCCTCCTGCTGCGACGCCGGCTCGCCGTCGGCCAGTACAAGTAATACGGCCAGCTCACGGCCACTGAGCCCGTACGGCGCCAAGGCGGCGGAAGTCAGCTCGGTCAGCCGCTCCTGGGCGTGTTTGAGCAGGTAGCCGAGTCGATTGGCCAAAGGAGGCGGGGCGCTGGACACTCCGCCATCCTATCGCTAGCCTGATCGTCAGCGTTACTGATGTTCATTGCTACTGACGAAGCTGCCACCTGCTACTTCGCCGGAATTCAGACTCGGGACACTCACATGATCCTCATCACCGGCGGCCTCGGCTTCATCGGCACGCACACCGCCCGCGCACTGCTCGACCTCGGCGAGTCCTGCGTGCTCGTCCAGCGCCGACCTCCTGGGCAACCGCTCCCGTCCCCGCTCGCAGGCGAGCCGGACGGCCGCGTGATCGTCGAGCAGGCCGATGTGCACGACATCGAAGCGCTCGCCGGGGTCGGTGAGCGGCACGGGATCACCGGCGTCGTCCACCTGGCGTTCGGTCCGTGGCCGACCGGCGAGGACCCGATCGCCGACACCCGCGCGGGGATCAGCGGCCTGCTGAACGTCCTCGACGCCGCGCGCCGCTGGGGGGTGTCACGGGTCGGCGTCGCGAGCACGATCGGCGTGTACGGCGGCGCCCCCGGCGCGGATTCGGGCGAGCCGTTAGGCGAGCAGACGCCGCTGCCGATGGCCACAGGGCATTTCATCCCGTTCATGAAGAAGCTCGGCGAACTCGCGGGCGACTACATCGCAGGCCACAGCGACAACCTCCGCGTCCACAGCATGCGCATCGGCGGCGCCTGGGGACCGCTCGGCCGCCCCGCCTCGCCGTTCTTCGGCGCGGCGCAACTCGTCCACGCGGCCGCGCGCGGGACGGCGCCGGACTTCTCATCGGTCCACGCGACGCCGTACGCCGAGAACGGCCTCGATCTGTGTTACGTGAAGGACGTCGGCCGCGCCATCGCGCTGCTGCAAACGGCGCCGAGTCTCGGCCACGGCACCTACAACGTCGCGAGCGGTCGCGTCACCACGTACGCGGACCTCGTCGACGCGCTGGGCAAGGCGGGATCCGACGTGCGGATCGATCTGCCCGCGGGGCGCGATCCGGCCGGTCCGGCGCACGATCTTCGCCTGGACATCTCGCGGCTGCGCGAGGACACCGGATTCGAGCCCGAATTCGATGCCGAGCGCGCCGTCGCCGACTATCTCGCCTGGCTGCACCGCGGCAACGAGCGCTAGGAGTGTGCGGCGGTGATCACGCCGCGTCGAGCCAGGTGATCTTGTAGTACTTCAGTTGTTCGTCTTCTGCGATCAACTGCATGCCGGCCGCGGCCATGACGTGCTGGGACGCGGTGTTGCCGTGGTCGGTGTCGCCCGCCACGCTGGTGACGCCTTGTGCGCGCGCAAACTCCAACAGTGCGCGGAGAGCCTCGGAGGCGTATCCGTTGCCCCGCGCCGCCGGGACCAGGCCGTAGCCGATCGAGACGCCGCCGTCCTGGTCCGGCGTCGCGTGGAAGCCCACGCCGCCGATGGCGTACCCGTCCTCGCGGCGACGGATCTCGTAGTTGCCGAACGGCCGGGGATCGCCGGTGCTCGCGCAGGTGTCCAGAAAGCGCCTGGACGCGCGCACTTCGCCCTCCGCGGGGTAGCCGGGCGCCCATCGCGCGCCGCCGTCCGGATCGCCGCTCACCACGCGCTCGGCTTCGTTCACGCTGATCGGATGAAGCACAAGCCGCGCCGTCTCAAGATTGTCCATGACAGCGTGGCCTATCACGTGAGAAGGCCACGCCGCACTTGGATTACCTCAGGGGCGGGCGTCGGCGACCTCCTCGGCCTCGGCCAGGGCCACCTCGGCGGCCAGTTTGGCGTCCACGGACTCGGGCTTGTCGCGGATGAGGCACGCCGCCGCGGCGACGAGGCACATGCCGATCGCCATGGAGAACACCACGATCAGGCCGGAGTGGAAGGGCCCGGAGATCAGGTTGGGGAAGAACTCGCGGCCGGTCAGGGTGTGCGCGTTGGCCGCCGGCAGCTGGCTCAGGACGTGCGGGCCGAGCAGCTGCTGGATCGGGTTGTAGCCGAGGAACGCCGCGAACAGCGTGCCCACCGGAGGCAGGTTGGCGACCGTCTGTGCGCTGGCGAGCGGCACGCCCTGGCCGGTCAGGCCGTGGGTCAGGGTGCCGGGCAGCGAACCGGCCAGGCCCGCGACCATGAGCGAGAAGAAGATGCCGATCGACAGGACCATGCCCGCGTTCTGGAAGGTCGCGCGCAGGCCCGAGGCGGCGCCGCGGGACTCGGCCGGGACGTTGGACATGATGATCGACGTGTTGGGCGCGGCGAACAGGCCGCCGCCGAGGCCGTTGATGAAGACCAGCGCCGCGAACCACAGATAGCTGAAGTTCGTCGGCAGGATCAGCAGGCCCGCGAAGGACGCGGCCATCACCACGAGCCCGCCGGCGGCGAAGAGCCTGGCGCCGTACTTGTCCGACAGGTGGCCGGCGAGCGGGCCGGCCACCAGGAACCCGACGGTGAGCGGCAGCAGGTAGATGCCCGCCCACAGCGGGGTCTGCGCGTAGTCGTACCCGTGCAGCGGCAGCCAGA
This sequence comes from Actinocrinis sp., assembly GCA_050725375.1. GTDB lineage: Bacteria > Actinomycetota > Actinomycetes > Streptomycetales > Catenulisporaceae > Actinocrinis. The sequence goes on from JBOHCW010000110.1 coordinate 5,276, forward strand.
TCCCCTGCAGCCAGATGATCAGCATGAACTGCATGCCGCCGCGGCCGATGGAACCCAGCAGCGCCGCGGCGTTGCCGCCGCTGAACGCCAGATTACGAAACAGCCGCAGCGGGAACATCGGCTCGGCGACCTTCATCTCGATCCGGCAGAACACCGCCAGCAGCAGCACGCCGCCGATCAGGCCGGCCAGCACCCACGGGTTGGTCCAGCCCATGGTGTGGCCGCCGTACGGCTGGATGCCGTAGGTGATGCCGGCCAGCAGCGCGGTCAGGCCGATGCCGAAGGTGATGTTGCCCCACCAGTCGAACGCGCCCTTGCGCCGGATGCCGGTCTCGTGCAGCGAGCGGTACGCCCAGATCGTGCCGACCACCCCGATGGGCACGTTGACCCAGAAGATGGTGCGCCAGTCCCACTCGGCCAGCACGCCGCCGAGCACCAGGCCGAGGAAGGAGCCGGCGATCGCGGCCACCATGTTCACGCCCAGCGCCATGCCGCGCTGCTCGGACGGGAAGGCGTCGGTGATGATCGCGGCCGAGTTGGCCATCAGCATCGAGCCGCCGACCGCCTGCGCGACCCGCCAGAGGATCAGCCACAGCGCGCCGGCCCCGCCGTGGAACGGGTCGATCGACAGCACGATCGAGGTCAGCGCGAAGATCAGGAAGCCCGTGTTGTAGATGCGCACCCGGCCGAACATGTCGCCGAGCCGGCCCAGCGCCACCACCAGCACCGCGGAGACGAGCATGTAGCCCATCAGCATCCACAGCAGGTAGCTGACGTTGCCCGGCTGCAGCGGGTCCAGGTGGATGCCGTTGAAGAT
>JBOHCW010000111.1:0-9494 GCA_050725375.1 Actinocrinis sp.
GCGGCGGCCGGAGCGGCGCCGACGGCGGTCGCGGTGGCGGCGAGCGCTGCGGCCCCGCCGAGGCTGAGCATCGAGCGGCGCGTCGTGCCGTGCGCGAACGGTGAGGCGGGGCCGGGCAGTGGAGCTGACGGGTCAGTGGGCGAATGATCAGAGTCCTGAGCGGGCGCGACGGCCATGGCCAGACCCTTCCGAGGGCGGATGCGGCCACGGACTGTGACCGCCGACTGCGCAGTGATGCAAACACTAAACCGGTTAAGTGTCAAGCCTCCCGCGCAATACGCGAAGGAGAAGCGGGGAGAGTCGTGAAACTGACGCTCCGTCAAGGCCGCACCGGCGGCGGTGTGCCGGCTGGCATCATGGGGCGGTGGACATCATGGACACGACCTTCGCACCACGCCAGCCGGCGGTCGGTGCTTGGGCCGGGTACGCCGCTGCCGCCTGGGCTCTGGCGTTCGCCGTCCCCAGCTTCTACTGGGGATTCGGCGGTCATTTCCTGGCGGAGACCGTCAGCGGGCAACTCGCCGCCAAACCGTGGGCCGACCACCGCGGGCTTCAGGCGCTGGTCCTGGCCACCGGTGTACTGAAGGTGGTCGGCGCCGCGTTCGCGCTGTCGTTGGTGCGGCCTCGGTGGCCGCGAGTGAACCGGCGGTTGATGATTCGCGGCGGCTACGCGGTGTCCGCGCTGTTGACCGCGTACGGTGCGGTCAACGTGATAGGCGAGGCATTGGCGGAGACCGGCGTTGTCAAAGCGTCGACGTCGACGACGGTCGACTGGCACGCGCTGCGCTGGCACCTGTTCTTGTGGGATCCGTACTTCGTGGTGTGGGGCGTTCTGCTCGGCTTGGCGGTCCGGCATTATCAAGGGGCGGTGGTCTCAAGGAGCGGCCAGGAGTGAGCCCAGGCGTTACGCGCAGACAGCAGAGTCGTTATCTTGTGGACTCAGGACTCAGGACTCAGGACTCAGGACTCAGGACTCAGGACTCAGGACTCAGGACTCAGGACTCAGGACTCAGGACTCAGGCGCCCGGGGGCAGGCGGCGCAGGCCGGGGGTGGGGCCGTGCTCGATCAGGCGCATCAGCGCGCCGGTGTCCACGTGCTCGGCGAGGGCGTCGGCCAGCCGGTCGAACTGGGCCTGGCGGGCGGCGGCGAAGTCGGTGCCCGGAGCGGGCGTGAACGCGCGGCCCGCGCGGTCGGCGGTCCAACGAAGCAATGCCCTGCGGTACGCGTCGGACTCCAGCGTGCCGTGCCAGAGCGTGCCGAGTACGGAGCCTGAGACACAGCCGTCGGCCGGCGCGCCCCGGCCGTCGGTCAGCAGGGGCTCGCCGCCGCGCACCTCGACTTGGCCGTGGTGGATCTCATAGCCCGTATTCACGGGCTCGCCGAGGCCGAAGCCGGCGGGGCGGGCCAGCGTCTTGTTCCGTGCGAAACCGGTGACGACGGGGAGCAGGCCGAGGCCGTCGACCGTGCCTTCGCGGCTCTCGACGGGGTCCTCGACGCGTTCGCCGAGCATCTGGTAGCCGCCGCAGACGCCGAGGATGGCGCCCTCGCGCCCGGCTCTGGCGACCAGGGCGGCGGCGATACCGCGTTCCCGCAGCCATCGCAGGTCACTGACGGTTGCCTTCGTGCCGGGCAGGACGACGAGGTCGGCCTCGGCGATGCCGCGCGCACTCGTGGTGAAGGACACCTCGACACCGGGTTCGAGCATCAGGGCATCGACATCGGTGAAGTTCGAGACGCGCGGGAGCCGTACGACCGTGACCGTCAGCGGTTCGGCGCCGTACGGGCGGCTCACGGCCGGCTGCGGACGGCCTTCGAGCGTGAGCGAGTCCTCGGCGTCGAGCCAGATGTCGCGCAAATACGGCAGCACGCCGAGCACGGGCCGTCCGGTGTGCCCCTCGATCATGCCGAGGCCCGGCTCCAGCAGGCGCGGATCGCCTCTGAACCGGTTGATGATGAATCCTGATATCAATGCCTGGTCGCCCGCGTCGAGCAGTGCGACGGTGCCGTGGAAGGCCGCGAACACGCCGCCGCGGTCGATGTCGCCCACCACGACGGTCGGCAGGTCGCGCGCCCGGGCCAGGCCGAGGTTCGCCAGGTCGCCCTCGCGCAGGTTGATCTCGGTCGGCGACCCGGCACCCTCGCAGACCACGACGTCATAACGGGCGCGTAGGTCGTCGAAGGCCTCCAGGACCGTGCCGAGCAACTGCTTCTTCAAGTCCTGATACGACAGCGCGCTCGCCTCGGTCAGCGCCCTGCCGAGCACCACCACCTGGCTGGAGCGCTCGCCGCCGGGCTTGAGCAGCACCGGGTTCATCGCGGGCTCGGGCACGGCGCCGGCCGCCGCGGCCTGCATCGCCTGCGCGCGTCCGATCTCGGCGCCCGCGCCGGTGCGCGGGTCGACGCAGACCGCTGAGTTGTTCGACATGTTCTGTGCCTTGAACGGGGCGACGCGCACGCCCTGGCGCGCGAGCCACCGGCAGATCGCGGCGGTGACCACGCTCTTGCCGGCGTCGGAGCTGGTGCCCGCGACCAGCAGCGCGCCGGCGGCGGCGCGCGGCGTCCCGGTCACTTCGCAGACCTCTTACGAGCCGCGCCGACGGTGCGGATCGCCAACGCCCCGACCGAGAGGCCGACCGCGGCGCTGGTCGACACGGCCGCCGAGAGCCGGTTCGCGCGCGCGATGTCGAACCCGCGCGGTGCGCGTCCCATGCCCAGGTACGGCCGATGCTCGATCCCTGACGCGTAAACGTTCGTGCCGCCCAGCTTCAGCCCGAGCGCGCCGGCCGCGGCGGCTTCGCAATGCCCTGCGTTCGGGCTCGGGTGCCGGCCGCCGTCGTGCCTGAGCGTGCGCCAGGTCTCGCGCCGGGTGCCGCCGACCTTCGGGGCGGCCAGCGCCGTCAGCGCGCCGGTCAGACGGGCCGGGACCAGGTTCAGCGCGTCGTCAAGGCGCGCCGAGGCCCAGCCGAACCGCTCGTAGCGGGCCGTGTGGTGGCCGACCATCGCGTCCAGCGTGTTCGCGGCGCGGTAGGCCAGCAGTCCGGGCACGCCCGCGACCGCGCCCCAGAACAGCGGCGCGACCACGGCGTCCGAGGTGTTCTCGGCGACCGACTCGACTACCGCGCGCGCGATCTCCCGCTCGTCCAGTGCACGCGGGTCCCGCCCGCACAGTCGCGGCAGCCGCTCGCGTGCGCCCTCGATGTCGCCGGCTTCGAGCAGATCCCCGATCGCGGCGGCCTCGCGGCGTAAGGATGTCGCACCGACGACTGTCCACGTCGCGGTGGCGACGGTGGCGAGGTTCGCCAGCGAACGACTGCGTGAGCCGCGTGCCGCTACATAACCAAATGCCGCCGCGCCGCCGACGCATGTGGCTGTGAACTGTGCGCCACGTCCGCGTGAGTCCACGTACCAGCGCTGCTCAAGTGCGTGCGCCGCGCTGCCGAACGCAGCGACCGGATGCCCTTTACTCGGGTCGGCGAGTAACGTGTCGGCGACGTAACCTGCCGCGAGACCTGCTGCTAATGCCACCCCGGATGATCCCTTGCGCACGTCCAGCACCCTACCGGTAGCCCCGTGCCTTACCGCGACAGGCACAATGGCGCGATGAGCGACCTAGGGCGCAGTGAGGACAAAGAGCCTGGCGACGGTCACCGTGACGGTCACAGCGACGGTGACGGTCACAGCCACGGCTACGACCTACGCCACCATGGCGACCGAGAAGCCGCAGCCGGCCTGATCGACCTGGCGGTCAACGTCCGGGTTCCCCGGCCGCCGCAATGGCTGCTCGACCGGATCACCGCGTCGCTCACCGGCCTTTCCGCGTACCCCGACGCGGCACGCGCCACGAGGTCCGTGGCCGACCGGCACGGCCGCGACCCGCGCGAGGTGCTGCTCACGGCCGGCGCCGCCGAGGCGTTCGTCCTGATCGCCCGCTCGCTCACGGCGCGACGAGCGGTCGTCGTGCACCCGCAGTTCACGGAACCGGAGGCGGCGATGCGTGCCGCCGGACACGAGGTCGACCGCGTCATCCTGCGCGAGGGCAGGGGATTCGCACTCGAACCGGGCCTCGTGCCGCCGGACGCCGACCTCGTCTTCGTCGGCAATCCGACGAACCCGACCGCCGTCCTGCACCCGGCGGAAACGATCGTCGCGCTCGCCCGGCCGGGCCGGACGCTCGTCGTCGACGAGGCGTTCATCGACGCGATCCCGGGCGAGGCGCAATCGCTGGCCGCACGCGTCGACGTGCCCGGCCTGGTCGTCATCAGAAGCCTAACGAAAACATGGGGCCTCGCCGGTCTGCGCATCGGCTACCTGTTGGCCGACCAGGGGACTGTAGCGGCGCTTTCCGCCGCGCAACCGCTGTGGTCGGTGTCCACACCCGCACTCGCAGCGGCCGAAGCGTGCAGCGAACCGCGCGCCCTGGTCGAGGCGGACGGCTTAGCACGTGAGGCCGCACGCGACCGTGCATACCTTGAGGGGCGGCTCGCTGAAGTGCCCGGTGTCACACTTCCAGCGGTCGAGAGCGTGAGGCAGCAGCAGCGTGACGTCGCCCGTGCGCCATTCGTGCTCGTAAAGGCAACCGGTGCCGACAAGATCAGGGTGCGGCTGCGAGAGCGCGGCTTCGCCGTCCGCAGAGCCGACACGTTCCCCGGTCTCGGCGCCGACTGGCTGCGCATCGCCGTGCGCACGTCCGACATCACCGACGCACTTGTCGCCAGTTGGCCGCAGTAGTCGGAGATGCACATGAACCGATACGAGAGTCCGCTCGGAGAATTCGGTTGGTGATCAGGCCTACTGGCCCTATTTTCGTGCCCGTGTCGACGATCCCCATGCCCAGATCTCCGTATCCTCCGCTGAATGTGTGCGTTCATACCCCGCGCCTGTCGCTGCTCGGCGCGACGGACGCCCTGCTCGAACAACTTGTGCCGGCGGTCCGCCAGGGGGTGGCTACCGAGCCACCGTGGCCCTTCGACGACCCGATCTCGCTCTACAAGGACAGCCCGGAGCGGGAATGGGCGTGGCTTCGCGCGATCTGGTCCGGCCGCTCGAAGGTCGGTGACGCGTTCTGGCGGCTGTACTTCGTCGTGGCCGTCGACGGCCGCCCGGTGGGTATGCAGGACCTGATCGGCGTCGACTTCTCCGCGTTCGCGACGGTCACCACCTTCTCCTGGCTCAGCGCCGAGGCGCGCGGCCTGGGCCTGGGCAGGGAGATGCGTCAAGCCGTGCTGCATCTTGCTTTCGAGGGGCTCGGCGCCCGCGAGGCCGAGAGCGAGGCGTTCGTCGACAACCACGCCTCGAACCGTGTGTCGGAAGCCGTGGGCTACGTGCCTAACGGTATGAACTGGGCCACGCGCCGCGGCGACGCCGCCGAGCTGAAACGCTGGAGGCTGACCCGGGAGCTGTGGTCCGCGCGCCGCCGCGATGACATCGAACTCGTCGGTGTCGCCGACTGTCTCCCGGTCCTCGGGATCGATGCGGGAACGGCGGCTGACGGCGACAGTTGAAGTCGTCGCGTTCGCTGCGCCGCCACAGGTCACGCCACCGGTGCACATATATGTCGGTATGCCAGCCTGCACCAGGCTGGTACATCACGTGTCGCGGCTGTGCGTTACGCGGGCTCGTCGAAGACGCCGGGCGGCCCTACTGCGGCCGCGAGCAGCGAGGCGTTCGGCAGCAGGATCGTGCCCCGGTCCGTGACCAGCTTCACGTACGTCAGGTTCATGTCGGCGATCAGGCCGGTCAGGACGCCGCCGAGCGGGCCGGAACGCAGTGACACCTCGTCGCCGATGGCGAAGGGCCTGGTCAGCAGGAGCATCAGCCCGGCGAACAGGTTGCCCAGCGACTGCTGCGCGGCGATGCCGAGGATGACGCCGGTGACCGCGCCGCCGACCAGCAGGCGCTCGACCGGCACGTTGAGCGCGCCGAGAGTGCCGAAGATCACGACGAGGTAGCCGACCAGCAGGCAGACCCAGCGCAGTCCGTTCTTGCGATTGTCACCCAGGCTCGGCGGCACCGTCTTGAGGATCTCGCGCGTGGCCAGGCGTACCGCGACGATCCCGAAGGCCAGGAACGCCAGAGCGCCGACGATCGCGGTGATCTGGCCGAGGCCGGCGTGCTTGGTGAAGAACGCGACGCGGGCGGTGTTCGTGTTGAGGACGCCGCCGGAGATGTACGTGAGCCCGAGTCCGGCCAGCGCGAGGACCGAGGCGGCGAGGGCACGGCGGAAGTTCGCGCTTATCGCGTTGCTGAGCGCGGCGAGCGGCGAGTGCTCGTCGGGCTCGATCTGGTGGACACGCGCCTTGGCCTGCGGCTCGCCGGCACGCAGCTTCGCGGCTTGGTCGCCCGATGGCTCAGGGTGCGCCGACTCACGCTCTGCCGATCCGCCCTGCTGCGGCTCACCGTGCTCCGGCTCACCCTGCGTCGGTTTGCTCTGCGTCGGCTCGCTCTGCCCGGCGCCGTCACGATTCTGCTTTTCGTGGTCCGGCTGCTCGCCGGTTTTCTGCCCGCTCACCGCCGGTCCCCTTCTGTCACAAGGCATCTGGTGCTTGATCTGGTGGTCGATCACTGTACGGCCAGTCGTCCGGCCGTCGCCACGGCCTCGCGACCCGCGTCCGCCGGCGACGTCCCGTGTCCGGCCGTTCGTCGGCTGTTCGGTGTCGCTCGTTCACGGTGCGTCGGTGGGACAATGGGCCGCACCGATTGAGCGAGGGAGCGGGAGCGGGCGATGAGCGAGCCACTGAGCGGGCGGATCGTGCAGCCGGGTGACGGCGCCGATCCCGGCGCGGGCGGACCCGGCGCCGGCGGCGGGCTGCGGTCGCTGCTGCTCTCGCGGAAGCTGGCCAGGGCGTGGATGGTCCCGGTGGTCTTCGGCGTGGTGTCCGTGGCGCTCGGCGTGCTGGTGCTGGCCTGGCCCGGGCACACCGTGGGCGCGCTGACCGTCCTGTTCGGCCTCTACCTGCTGATGACCGGCATCTACCGGTTCGTCGCGGCGGCGCAGCTGCACGGCGTGGATCCGATCGCCCGGGTGGTCGCCCTCGTGCTGGCCGTGCTGTCCGCCGCCGTCGGCATCGTGTGCCTGATCAACCCGTTCCACACGGCGTCCACGTTCGCCGTCGTGGCCGGGGCGTTCTGGTTCGCGGCCGGCGCGATCACCTGGCTCGGGTCCTGGCAGCGGCGCGGGCGCGGCTCGGCGGCCGGGCGGGCGCCCGGGTTCGCCGGCGGCGTGTTCAGTATGATCATCGGCATTCTCATCATGCTGTTTCCCGGCGCCAGCCTGGTGTTCCTGGCCGTGGTGCTCGGCTGCTGGCTGGTGTTCTTCGGCCTCTCCGCGGTCGCCACCGGGCTCACGGCGCGGCGGGTGCTGAAGAACGTGCAGACGGCCGCGCTGTACTGGCCGTAGGCCCGTCCGATCGGTGGCCGGCCCGGCGCCGGCGGGCGTGTCCACCACTGGTCAGGACCCGCGCGCGGTTCTAGCGTTGTGTTATGAACATCGAGATCAGGGACGAGCGCGAACAGGCCGGGCGGTACACCGCCTACCTGGACGGACGGCGGCTGGGCCTGGCGACCTGGGTCAAGGTGCACGACACGGTGGTGCTGCCGCACACCGAGGTCGACCGGGCCTGGGAGCACCGGGGCATCGGCTCGCTGCTCGCCCGCCAGGCCTTCGACGACGCGCGCGCGGACGGCCTGGCCGTGCTCCCGTTCTGCCCGTTCATGAAGCGCTGGGCGGATCTGCACCCTGACTACCGCGACGTGGTGCGCACGGCGCGGGCCGGAGAGTTGCCCAGCATCGACAGCGCCGTGCACGCCGCGCGGACGCTGGAGCTGCTCGCCGACTCCGCCGCGGGCGCCACGCTCGGCGCGCATCACGCGGAACCGGGCCAGGGCGCGACGACGCTCGTACAGGATCAGGACACGAAAACGGCTGCCGCCGCATCCGGCCCCATTGCTTAAGGCCGCGACCGGCCGTTCGTGCTTCGGTACGCTGATCCGACCCGGCGTCACCCGCCGCCACCCACTGGAGGTCACCCCTTCATGTCCATCCGCGAAGACGCCGGTGACCTCGCCGGCGACATGTCGCAGCTGCGCCGCGCCCTGCACCGTGAACCGGAACTCGGCCTCGCGCTGCCGCGCACCCAGGAGAAGGTCCTGGCCGCGATCGACGGCCTCGGCCTGGAGGTCTCGACGGGTCGGGGCCTCAACTCGGTGACCGCGGTGCTTCGCGGCTCGGCGCCGGGTCCGACCGTGCTGCTGCGCGGCGACATGGACGCGCTGCCGCTCCAGGAGTCGGCCGCGGCGACCGACCTGCGCTCGGACACCGACGGCGTGATGCACGCCTGCGGCCACGATCTGCACACCGCGATGCTCACCGGTGCGGCCAAACTGCTGTCCGCCCGGCGCGACAAACTGCGCGGGGACGTGCTGTTCATGTTCCAGCCCGGCGAGGAGGGTGACGACGGCGCCGGTCACATGATCGCGGAGGGTGTGCTCGACGCGACCGGCAGCACGCCGAGCGCGGCCTACGCGCTGCACGTGACCAGCGGAATCCTGCCGCACGGCGTCTTCGCGTCCAAGGCCGGCCCGTTCATGGCGGCGTGCGCGGACTTCAAGGTGACGGTGCGCGGCCGCGGCGGCCACGGCTCGACGCCGCACCGGGCCAACGACCCGATTCCGGCCGCGTGCGAGATGGTGACCGCTTTACAGACGGTGGTGACCCGCAAGTTCGACATCTGGGACCCGATCGTGATCACCGTCGGCTCGTTCCAGGCCGGTACGAAGAACAACATCATCCCCGACACGGCCGTTTTCGACGCGACGATCCGCGCCTTCTCCGCCGCCGCGCTGGAAAAGGTGCTGCCCGCCGTGACGGCGACGGTCGAGGGTATCGCGGCCGCGCACGGCCTGGAGGTCGACGGCGAGTTCCACAGCCTCTACCCGGTCACGGTCAACGACGCGTCCGCGGTCGGCACGGTGGTCGGCACGGTGGCCGAGCACTTCGGCGAGCAGCGCTTCATCCGCATGCCCCAGCCGTGGGCCGGCGCGGAGGACTTCAGCCGCGTCCTGGAGCGCGTCCCCGGCGCCATGGTCTTCCTGGGCGCGACGGTCTCCGGCCGCGACCCGTCGACCGCGCCGTACAACCACTCGTCCGAAGCGGCCTTCGACGACTCGGTCATGCCGGACGGCGCGGCCCTGCTCGCCCAGCTCGCCCTAGACCGTCTGTCCTAAGGATCGGACCCGCGACGACAAGCGCGACCGTGTACCAACGTGCACGGACACCCGGCCGCTGGCCCTAGAATGACCTTGCGGCGAGCCGGTCGGGCGACCGCGTGCCGGCGGCTCACGTCGTCGGCCCGAGGAAAGTCCGGGCTCCAAAGGGCAGGGTGGTTGGCAACACCAACCCAGGGTGACCTGCGGGACAGTGCCACAGAAAACAAACCGCCCCCGCGCGGCAGGTCCGTGCGGAGGTAAGGGTGAAACGGCGGGGTAAGAGCCCACC
>JBOHCW010000112.1:0-17451 GCA_050725375.1 Actinocrinis sp.
ACCGACCAGGGCTTCGTGGACGCGGTCACGGCCGCCGCGCACGCGACCCCGACCCCGGCGGCGATCTCGATCAGCTGGGGCGGGCCGGAGGACTCGTGGACCGCGCAGGCCCGCGACGCGCTCGACCAGGCCTGCGCCGACGCGGCCGCGCTCGGCGTGACCGTGCTGGCGGCCTCGGGCGACAACGGATCGAGCGACAGCGAGTCGGACGGCTCGCCGCACTGCGACTTCCCGGCGTCGAGCCCGAACGTGCTCGGCTGCGGCGGCACCCGGCTGACCCTCGACGCGTCCGGCGCGATCAGCGGCGAGGCGGTGTGGAACGACGGCACCAGCGGCGGGGCGACCGGCGGCGGCGTCTCCGCGGTGTTCCCGATGCCGACCTGGCAGACGAACGCGGGCGTGCCGTCCTCGGGCCGCGGCGTGCCGGACGTGTCGGGCAACGCGGACCCGGCGACCGGCTACCAGATCTACGTGGACGGCCAGCAGGGCGTGGTCGGCGGCACGAGCGCGGTCGCGCCGCTGTGGGCGGCGTTGGTGTGCCGTCTGGCGCAGCGCGCGGGCAAGACGCTCGGCCTGCTGCAGCCGACGCTGTACAAGAACGTCGCGCCAGGCGTCGCGCAACCCGGACTGCACGACATCACCAAGGGCAACAACGGCGCGTATCGCGCGACGGCCGGCTGGGACGCGTGCACCGGACTCGGCACACCGGACGGCGGCACTTTAGAGGGTTTGTTCAGCTAACGCTGCCGATCGCTGCCCATACCGCGAATCGCGCGTTCTAGGCAGTGTTGGTATTGGAGGTGCGGTTGCGCGGCGCGGTCGCATCGTGACCACGCGCGCCCGGGCCGCGAGTGCCCAGGTGATGCACTGATGCGTTCTAGAGGTGAAGAAGCACGCCGCGGAGCAAGCGGCGCGAACTTGTCGGATCAGCCGGTATATACGCTGCGCGCGCCGTATCCGTGCAATTAGCATACGTATATGCGTGAACTGGTCGTCTTGGGTACCGCGAGCCAGGTCCCGACGCGGACTCGCAACCACAACGGGTACTTCCTGCGCTGGGACGGCCAGGGTTTCCTGTTCGATCCCGGCGAGGGCACCCAGCGGCAGATGACCCTGGCCGGGCTCGCCGCCGCGGACGTCACCCGGATCTGCGTGACGCACTTTCACGGCGACCACTGCCTCGGCCTGCCCGGCGTGCTCTCCCGGCTTGAACTGGACGCCGTGGCGCATCAGGTGCACTGTCACTATCCGGACAGCGGACGGGACGCGTTCGCGCGGCTGCGCTGGATCTGGCCGCAGACCGCCGAGCGGCTGCTGCGCGAGCGCGCCGCCGCCGGGGAGCGCGACGAACTGGCCGAGGACGAGCCGTTCGGGCGGCTGACGGCGGTCCGGCTCGACCACGGCATCGACGCGTACGGTTACCGGATCACGGAGCCGGACGGGCGCCGGATGCTGCCGGCGAAGCTCGCGGCGGCCGGCCTGCGCGGGCCGATCGTCGGCGAGCTGCGCCAGCGCGGCGCGGTCGTGCACGAGGGGCGCACGGTCACGCTCGACCAGGTCAGCGCGGCCAAGCCGGGGCAGTCGGCCGCGTTCGTGATGGACACGCGGCTGTGCGACGGCGTGTACGAGCTCGCCGACCATGCCGACCTGCTGGTCATCGAGTCGACGTTCCTGGAGGCCGACGCGCGTTTGGCTCGGGAGTACGGGCATCTGACGGCAGGTCAGGCAGCGCGCGTTGCCGCCGAGTCGGGCGTACGCACGCTCGTGCTCACGCACTTCTCGCGCCGGTATCCGGACCCGTCCGCGTTCTACCGCGAGGCCCGCGACCAGTTCGACGGAGAGTTGCGCATCGCGGAGGACCTGATGCGCGTGCCCGTGCCGCGCCGGGTCGAGGCGACCGAGGGCTAGGGCGCGACAGACGCCTCAGCCGCCTTACACGCGCAGCCCGGTGGCGAGCGGCAGCGTGTGCGCGAACACCAGGTGGTGGCGCCGGTCGCAGAACTCGACGAAGCCGTCGCGCTGCTCGGCCGCGACGTGGGTCGCGATCCGGGCCAGCTCCACCTCGGCCGCGTCGTGGCCGGAGACGGTCACGTATCCGGCGATCGCCGGGCCGCGGTCGCCGGGCGGGCCGGCCATGCCGAGCACCACCGACGTCGCGCCGCTCACGCCCGGCGGCAGCAACGCCGCGCAGGCCGCCGCGTCGAGGCCGCCGACCGCGCGCGGCCAGCGCTTGACCCAGCCGGTCGCGTGCCACCAGGTCGAGGGCTGGTGCGCCGGGCCGACCGGGCCGGTGATGGCCACCGAGCGCGGCGCCGTCGCGTCCACCTCGGCGGGCTGCCAGGCGTTCTCGCCCGGCCGCGGGCCGAGCGCGCCGCGGCCGGGCAGCACCAGGGTGCCGAGCAGCGCGGTGACCGCGTTGCGGTCGAGCGGGACCATCGGGCCGAGCCGGCCGCCGGTCGAGCTGTTCTCGCTCAACTGCGAGAACACCTCGGTGGCGGTCTGCGCGGCGACCGCCGTCAGGCCGCGCTCGCCCTGTGCGAAGCGCGCCGCCTGGTGCACGAGGCCGGCCGTATAGGCGAAGCCGGCGATCGCGTACGCGCGGGTGCGTCCGGCCGGGCCCGGTACCTGGCACAGGATCTGAAGCCGGGTCAGCGGCACCGGACCGCCGTTGTTGCGGGCCAGCACCTCGCCGAGCCGCGCGCCGAGGTCGCCCGCGCCGGGGCCGCGAAGCACGCCGGGGGAGATCTCGGCGACCGCGAGGATCATGCCCGCGGTGCCGTGCAGCAGCAGCGCGGGGTCACGCGATCCGGTGGGCGCGGGGAGCCAGTGCAGGCCGCCGATGCCGAAGGGTTCCTCGCGGCGCGCCGTCCACTTCGGCAGGTGCATCAGGTGCGAGCGGGTGCGCCGCTGCCGGATCCACAGCCCGACGCCGCCCTGCGCGGGCGCCGGCGTCACCGCGGGTCGTGACATCGGACGCCGTTCGGGCAGGTTGGCGGGGGTCGCCTGGCGCGTGCCCACCGCACGCGGATCGCGTCCCCGCACTTCCCGGTCCCGAGTCTCTGGCGCCACTTCCGCAGTGTCGCACAGGGGCGCCCGGCCGTGCAGACGACCTGCCGCGCGTCACGCTCGGCTGACATCTTGTCTGCCCTGCGTAGCGCTGATAGCTTGCGGATCGGTGCTCTGCGACGGCACGGACGGTACGTCAGCCGCGCGCAGGGTACAGAGACCGTAAGAGGGTGCGAGGGTGCGAGCGACAGGACGCTGGTCTTAAGCCGCACCTTCTAAGTCAAGGGGGAGCGGCGGCGGGGGCGAGCCCGCCGGACGCGGCCCCGGTCTTGCAGGGGGAGGACGATGCGTGTGACGGACCGATCGGGACGGTCCGGACGATCGGCGCTCGCCGCGCTCGCGGCCTGGGTCGTGCTCGCTGTTCTGGTCGTAGGGGCCCCGCTGGGCCTGGCCTATCTGATCGGCTGGCCGCTGTCCGGCGTCCATCTGCCGCACGGCGTGCCGCACGACCCCTGGACGCTGCACACGCTCGCGCACTGGGGCGTCGTCGTGGCCTGGCTCGTGTGGGCGCAGTTCGCCGCCGGCGTCATCGTCGAGATCCGCTGCGCACTCACCGGCGTCGAGATGCCGCACCGGATACCCGGCGCGCGGATCAGCCGCGGCGCGGCGCGTGTGCTGATCGCTGTCGCGCTGAGCGCGTCGGTCGCCGGAGCGGGCGCGACGATGGCGTCCGCACATCCCGTGTCCGTGGCGGGCGCGGGGTCGGCACCGCGGCCCGGTATCGGCGCGCCCGCCGCGGCGTCAGCCGGCTCCGGCGGTGGCCTCGGCGTGCGCGCACACCTGCCCGCGCAGGCGATCAGTTCCAGCGAGACGCAGGCCCGGGTGCACACGACGCAGCCGCTCGATCTGGCGCCCGCCACGTCGAGCGCCAAGCGGCGCGGCGACAACGGCGCGCCCGTGCTCGCCGCGCGGCCGTCGATCGGCGCGGCCTCGTCCTCGCTCGCGGCGAGTGTGACGGCGCTGAAGTACTACGTGGTCGAGCCGCCGGGCGGCCGCCATCACGACTCGCTGTGGGACATAGCGCAGCGCTACCTCGGCGACGGGCGGCGCTACCGGGAGATCTTCACGCTCAACGAGGGCCGCCTGCAGCCCGACGGCACGCAGTTGCAGCACGCGAGCCTGATCCGGCCCGGCTGGGTGCTGGTGCTGCCCGCCGACGCGCAGGGGCCGGGGCTCAGCGAGCAGCCGCCCTCGAACTCGACCGCCTCGGCGCCGGTGACGCAGGCCCCCGCGAAGGCCGCGCCGTCGCGGCCGGCGCCGTCGGCGCACGCGAGCGGCACGAGTGGCACGAACGGCTCGGGACCGTCGAAGAACACTGTGAACGACTCGCTGAACGGCGGCGCGGGCAACGCGGTTAGCGCGGGCAGTGCAGGCAGTGCCGCCAACGGCGCGAGCGCCGGGCACGGCGCGCCGCCGCCGTCCAGCTCGATCCCGCACCCGGTCGCCTCGCGCCCCGCCGTCCCGCACGACGAACCGGCCGGCGAGCACGGCGCCGACGGCTCCGTCCTGCACTCGATCGCCGACGTGCTGCCGTACGTCGCGCTCATCGGCTCGCCGATCCTGGCCGCCGCGCTGCTGGCCGCGCTGACCGCCGCCGCCCGCCGGCGCCGGCGCGACCATCCGGACGCGCCGATCGCCGCCGCGCCCGATCCGGCCATCGCAGAGGTCGAAAGGACCATCCGGGCCGCCGCGTCCGACGACGCCGTCGAACTCGTCGACCGCGCACTGCGCGCCCTGCGCGAGGCGTGCGAAAACGAGGGGCGTGTACCGCCGGCCGTGCGCCACGCACGCGTCGACGCCGACGCGCTGCACCTCGCGCTCGAAGTGCCGGAAGCCCCGGCGCCCGCGCCGTGGATCGCCGCCGTCGACGGCAGCCACTGGAAGTTCGACCGTGGCGTGCCCGCGCCGGACTGGGCGCCCGAGCACCGGCCAGCCGTGCCGTTCCCGTTGATGCTGCCGATCGGCGCGCTCGGCGACGACCAGATCCTGGTCAACCTCGAAGCCTCCGCGGGCCGGTGCACCGCCGTGACCGGCCCGAACCGGCAGCGCCGGGCCGTGCTGGCCGCCGCCGCGGCCACGCTGGCCTGCGCGCCGTGGGCCGACCAGATCCGGATCGAGGCGGTCGGCCTGCCCAGCGAGCTGGCCCTGCTCGCCCCGGAGCGGCTGCGCCTGCACCCCGATCTGCCCGCCGCGCTCGCGGCGCTCGAACACGAGGCGGCCGCCACCGGTCCGCACCTCGTCAGGCTGCTGATAGCCGACGCCGTCGGCGCGCAGGACACCGGACGGCTCAGGGTACTGACGGCGGGCGCGGACGGCAGTACCGCCGCGCTGGTCGGCACCGAGCACCCGTGGCCCGACTTCACCGTCTTCAGCGTCGACCCGGTCGGCCGGCTGCGGCTGCCCGAGGTGCCCGGCGAGTTGAGTGCCGCCCGGCTGCCGGACGCGCTGGCCTCCGCGCTCGGCGCGCTGTTCCGGACCGCCGCCGCGCCACGTTACGCGCTGCCGCGCCGTCCCGCCGACGCGCCGCTGCCCGGCGGCCTCGTCCTGCTCGACCGGCCGGCCGGCGTGCGCGCGTGCATCCTCGGCCCGGTCGAGCTCACCGGCGTCGGAGTGGCCGACGACGCGCGCGGGCCGCTGTTCACCGAGGCCCTCGTCCTGTTGCTGTTCCACCGCGCCGGGCTGCCCGCCCCGGTCTTCGCCCGCGCCCTGTGGCCGCGCGGCATCACCCCGGCCGCGCGCGACCGGATGCTGCGCGACCTGGGCGACTGGCTCGGCGCCGGCTCCGACGGGCCGCGGCTGACCGTCGCCCGCGACGGACTCGTCCGGCTGACCGACGACGTACGCGCCGACTGGGACGAATTCCAGGCCGCGTACCGCGACGCGAGCCGCTTCGAGGCGGCGGACGGCTTCGACGCGGACGGCTTCGACGCGGGCGACTTCGGCACCGACGGGCTCGGCAGCGACACCGCGCTGGCCCGGGCACTGGCCCTGGTGCGCGGCGAACTGCTGGCCGACCGGCCGCCGGGGCGCTACTCCTGGCTCGGCTTCGGCACCCAGGAGACCGAGGTGCCCGCCGTGATCGCCGACGCCGCGCACCGGCTGGCCGCCCAGCGGCTCGGCCGCGGCGACGCGCTCGGCGCGCAGTGGGCCGCGGAACAGGGCCTGCTCGGGGCCCCCGACGACGAGCGGCTCGTGCGGATCAAGATCCGCGGCATCGCGGCCCAGGGCGACCAGGAGCGGTTGCGCGACGTGGTCGCGGACCTGAAGGTGCGCGCCTGGTACCGGCACGGGGAGACGGACCTGCACCCCGGCACCAGCGCGGTCGTCTCAGAGCTCATCGAGGGCCTGGAGAGCTCGCGTGCCTAGCGGCGCGGCCGGGCAGCGCGAGCGCGATGCCCGGCGCGCGTCCCACGGATCGCACGCGGCGAACCAGGAGTCTGACGCCGATCTGGCGCCGCCCGGCGGCGCGCTCGTCCTGCCGCACGACCGGCGACTGGTCGTGCCGGTGGTCTCCGGCAGCGGCGGCGTCGGACGCACCACGGTCGCCGCGCTGCTCGCCGCGGCGCTACAGCGGCGCACCATCGCAGCACCCGGCGACACCCGCGGTACCGCGCTGCTGGACTGCGGGGCGCGCGGCGGCACGCCGTGGCCGGCCTGGGTCTCGGCCCCGGCCTCCGGCGGCACCGGCACCCTGGCCGGCTACCGCGGCTCGGCCGCCGCGGCCGACGCCGACCTCGCGCAGCTGACCGACGCGGCGACCTCGCACCTCGCGCTCGGCGGGCCCGATCCGCTCTGGGTGCTGACCGACACCGGGCCCGCGTCCGGCTCCTTCCTCGGCGCCGACCCCGGGCCGCGCTGGTGGCTGCCGGTGCTGCCCTCGACCCGGGTCGCGGTCGTCGACGGCGACGCGCTGGAGGGCGCGCGGCTGGCCGCGCAGGTGGTCGGCGGGCCGGTGTCCGTCATCGGATCCTGGTTCGCCACGCCGTTCCTGAACACCGCGGCGGTCTGGGTCACCGACACCGGGGAAGGCTCGCTGCAACGCACGATGGACGCGCTGACCTGCATCGCCGAGCTGCGCATGCCGATCGACCGGATCGTGGTCGCGCTCGTGGACAGGCGCGGCGCGCGCCGGCGCGGCGGCAGCGCGCTGCCGGAGGGCTGGCGCGAGCTGATCGTGCCGCGCGTCGGCGCGCTGGTCGGCCTCGGCCACGACCGGGCGTCGGCCGAGCAGGGCGGGCGCCCCGCGCTCGACCCCGCCGCGCTCGACCGGCCGGACGTGGTCGCGCTGGTGCGCGCGGTGGTCCAGGCGGCCCGGCTGATCTGGGTCGAGGAGGGGCGGCCGTACGCGTCCGAGGCGGCGCTCGACCTGCCGGCGCCGGGCGGCGAGATGGCCGAGATGCTGCTACGGCAGGCCGGCCGCGCCGCCCTGAGATAGCCCTTCCGGCTTCTTGCCCACGTGCCGCGACTCGCGTGCCGCGGATGTCAATGTGATTGACATACGACGTCTGTTACTTGGTGAACCGGTCGATCGCCGAGGCCAGGGCTTCGGCGAAGGCGCCGCTGCCCATGTGTCCCGCGTCGTCGATGATGTGCAACTTGGCGTCCGGCCACGCCTTGGCCAGCTCCCACGCGGTGCGCACCGGCCCGCCCATGTCGAAGCGGCCGTGCACGAGCACGCCCGGGATGCCGGCCAGCCGTCCCGCCTCGCGGATCAGCTCGCCCTCCTCCAGCCAGGCGCCGTTCGAGAAGTAGTGCGCGCAGATGCGCACGAACGCGATCTGCGCGGGCCCGGGCCGGTCGCTGTACGCGCCGGGCCGGTTGTTCGGCTCCAGCGCGATGACCGAGTCCTCCCAGGCCAGCCAGTCGAGCGCGGCCTTCGCGCGCACCTGGGGATCAGGGTTCTCCATCAGGCGCGCGTACGCCGCGACCAGGTCGCCGCCGCGCTCGGCCTGCGGCACGCCCTCGCGGAAGCGGTCGTGCGCCTCCGGGATGAACCGGCCGACGCCGCCGTACAGCCAGGCCGTCTCCGAGCGGCGGGTCGTGGTCACCGCCGGGATGACGATCTCGCTGACCCGCTCGGGGTGCCGCTCGGCGTAGGCGAGGATCAGCGTCGAGCCCCACGAGCCGCCGTACAGCAGCCAGCGCTCGATCCCGAGATGGGTGCGCAGCCTCTCCATGTCGGCGATCAGATGGTGCGTCGTGTTCACGCTCATGTCGGCCGCGGGGTCGCTCGCGTGCGGGGTGCTGCGGCCGCAGCCGCGCTGGTCGAACGCGATCACCAGGCACCGCTCCAGGTCCCAGCCGCGAGGCTGCCCGGGGCGCACGCCCGAGCCGGGTCCGCCGTGCACGATCAGCACCGGCTTGCCGTCCGGCGCGCCCCACGCCTCCCAGTACACGAGGTTGCCGTCGCCGACGTCGAGCATGCCCTGCCGCACCGCCATCACTCCCAACTGAACATCCTGACCGCCGCGTACCCGAAGGCCAGGGCCCAGCCAACCATGACCAGCAGCGCCTTCGCAGCCGGGAACCGGCCCTCGAGGCCGTCCTGGATCGCCGAGACGGCCGCGCCCAGCGGCGTCAGGTCGCTGACGTCGCGCAGCCCGGACGGCATGACCTGCCGGGGAACCCAGAGCCCCGCCAGGAACTCCAGCGGGAAGAACAGCCCGCCGCCGATCGCCTGCGCGGCCTTGCCGGTGCGCGCCACCGCGGCGACCCACAGCCCGAGCGAGAACAGCGCGCCGGTGCCCAGGACGAGCGCGAGCGCGAACCCGGCCGGCTGGCGCGGCGCGCTCAGCCCGTACGCGCCCGTGCCGACGCCGAGCAGCAGTCCGAGCACGATCAGCGCGAGCAC
Source organism: Actinocrinis sp. (assembly GCA_050725375.1). GTDB lineage: Bacteria > Actinomycetota > Actinomycetes > Streptomycetales > Catenulisporaceae > Actinocrinis. The sequence continues at coordinate 8,918 of JBOHCW010000112.1, forward strand.
GACGTTGACCGCCAGCTGCTGCTTCTGGCCGCCGGACAGCTTCCGGTACGCCGTTCCGCGCTTCTCGGTCAGCCCGAGCGTGTCCAGCAGCGTGTCGGGATCGGCCGGGTTCGGATAGAAGGACGCGTACAAGCGCAGCGCCTCGCCGACCCTGATCCGCGCCGGTAGCGCGCTCTGCTGCAACTGCACCCCGACGTGCTCGCGCAGCCTGCCGCCGTCGGCGCCGCGCGGCTGCATCCCGAGCACGCGCAACGAGCCGGCGTCCGGCACGCGCAGGCCGCTGAGGCACTCGACCGTGGTCGTCTTGCCCGCGCCGTTCGGCCCGATCAGCCCGAAGATCTCGCCGCGGCGCACCTGGAAGGACACGTCGTCGACCGCGACCGTGTCGCCGTACACCTTGCGCAGGCCGCCGACCTCGACCACGTTCTCGTCCAGCGCCTCGTCGGCCGCTATATGTGCGTTCACTGCGATTCACCCCGTCCGTTCTCGCCATCGCCGCGATCAGGCGGGTGCTTCGCGGCGCCCCCTGCCGCGCCGGAAGCCGGATCGCCGTCCCGATCGGCGCCCCCGCCCGCCTGCTTGCGCGGCCTGCCGCGCCGCGGCATCGCCCCGACGTCGCCCGGCAGCCGCCCGGCCCGGCCCAGCGCCTGGCGCAGCAGGTACTCGATCTGCGCGGTGGTGCTGCGCAGTTCGTCCCCGGCCCACCGCGCCAGCGCGTCGTGTACGGCCGGGTCCAGCCGCAGCAGGATCTGTTTGCGTTCGCTCACTGATACAGGGTGCCCGTGTTGACCACCGGCTGGGTCGGATGCTCGCTGCACAGCACGACCAGCAGATTGCTCACCATGGTGGCCTTGCGCTCCTCGTCGAGCTCGACGATCCCCTCCTCGCTCAGCCCGTCCAGGGCCAGGCGCACCATGCCCACCGCGCCCTGCACCAGCCGCTGGCGGGCCGCGACCACCGCGTCGGCCTGCTGGCGGCGCAGCATGACCTGCGCGATCTCCGGCGCGTACGACAGCCGGGTGATCCGCGACTCGACCACCGTGATGCCGGCCAGCGCGACCCGGTCGGCGATCTGCGCGCTCAGCTGCCCGGTGATCTCGTCGGCGTGCTCGCGCAGGGACAGCCGCCCCTCCTCGCGCGCGTCGTACGGGTAGCCGGTCGCGATGTGCCGCACCGCCGTCTCGGTCTGGATCGCGACGAACTGGGTGAAGTCGTCGGCCGTGTACACGGCCTTCGCGGTGTCCTCGACCTGCCAGACCACCACGGCGGCCATCTCGATCGGGTTGCCGTCGGCGTCGTTGACCTTCAACGTCGCGGTCTCGTGGTTGCGCACCCGGGTGGAGACCTTGCGCCGCCGGGTGAACGGGTTGACCCAGCGCAGCCCGGTGTCCCGCACCGTGCCCTTGTACCGGCCGAACAGCGAGACCACGCGCGCCTGCCCCGGCGCCACCGCCGTCAGCCCGGCCAGCGTGATCACGCCGCACAGCTCCAGCGCCGCGCCGACGATCCCGGACCAGACGGCCCGGAACACGCTCTGCAGCACGACGCCGAGCACGATCGAGGCCAGCCCGGCGGCCAGCGGCGTAAAGCCCGAAGCCGACTGCGCGCGCCGTTCGGCGACCGGCCCCTCCGGCATCAGTTCGCGCGTCTCTGTTCCCCGACCTGCGCTCATTCCCGCCCCCGCAGTCGAATCCGTCGTCATGACAGCCCCTTCCCGTGCGCTGGGCTCCCGCCCCGTGTGATCTATCATATTGATATCACTTTTTATCGGAGCGCGCTACGAAGGGCGGCCGGTGCGATGGCAAGATCGGCGGTGGGTTAGGGTCGCCCTTCGCGGCCGACCGCGTGAACAGCGCGCGGGACACGGCCGCGGCCTTGCCGCAATCCGCCCACCAGGCGGGCGCGGCATGACAGAGTGCTCATAAGACAGATCTTGCGCCAGATGCAGCGACCCCTGCGCCACGGGTTCTAGAAAAGACCAGGTAAACCATGACCGTGACCGGCTCCGACCGTGCGCCGTCCACCGCCTCGCTCCCGGCCCAGCAGAAGCCGGCCGCGCCGCGCCCCGCCCCGGACCCCGGTTCGGGCGCCTGGTGGCGCGACGCGGTGATCTACCAGGTCTACATCCGCTCTTTCGCGGACGGGAACGGCGACGGGGTCGGCGACCTGCTCGGTGTGCGCACCCGGCTGCCGTACCTTCGCGCGCTCGGCGTGGACGCGCTGTGGATCACGCCGTTCTACGCCTCGCCGATGGCTGACGGCGGTTACGACGTGGCCGACTACTGCGCGGTCGATCCGCTGTTCGGCACGCTGGGCGACTTCGACGCGCTCACCGCCGAGGCGCACGAGCACGGCCTGCGGGTCATCGTCGACCTGGTGCCAAACCACTCCTCGGACCGGCACCGCTGGTTCGCCGAGGCGCTGGCCGCCGAGCCGGGCGGCGCACAGCGCGACCGGTACGTCTTCCGGCCGGGTAAGGGTGAGAGCGGCGAACTGCCGCCGAACGACTGGGAGTCGGTGTTCGGCGGCCCGGCCTGGACGCGCGTGGTCGAGCGCGACGGCACGCCAGGGGACTGGTACCTGCACCTGTTCGACCCGGCGCAGCCGGACCTGAACTGGCGCGAGCCGTGGGTGCGCGGGCAGTTCGAGCAGATCCTCGCCTTCTGGCTCGATCGCGGCGTCGACGGCTTCCGCGTCGACGTGGCGCACGGCATGATCAAGGACTTCGCGCTGGCGGACGTCGGCTACCGCGACCAGATCACCATGCTCGGCAGCGCGGTGCTGCCGTACTTCGACCAGGACGAGGTGCACGAGATCCACCGCTCCTGGCGCCGGATCCTGGACGGCTACCCCGGCGCCCGGATCGCGGTGGCCGAGGCCTGGGCGCCGTCGCTGGAACGGCTCGCGGCGTACGTTCGGCCGGACGAGCTGCATCAGGCGTTCAACTTCCACTTCCTGAGCACGCCGTGGCACGCCGAAGCGCTGCGCGCGGTCATCGACCAGTCGCTGCGCACGGCCGGGCTGGTCGGCGCGCCGTCGACCTGGGTGCTGTCGAACCACGACGTGCAGCGGCACGTCACCCGCTACGGCGGCGGCGAGGCCGGCCTGCGCCGGGCGCGCGCGGCCGCACTGCTGACGCTGGCGCTGCCGGGCTCGGCGTACGTGTACCAGGGCGAGGAACTGGGCCTGGAAGAGGTGCTGGACCTGCCGGCCGAGCTGTTGCGGGATCCGCAGCGCTTCCGGTCCGAGGACGGCGCCTCGGGCCGCGACGGCTGCCGGGTGCCGCTGCCGTGGAGCGGCGCCGCGTCGCCGTTCAACTTCACGCCGCTGAACATCGCGGACGGCTGGCTGCCCGCGCCGGCGCGCTGGGCGGCGCTGACCGTCGAGGCGCAGTGGCAGGACCCTGACTCGATGCTCGGACTGTACCGCGCGGCGCTGCGGCTGCGCCGCGAGCACCCGGCGCTCGGCGACGGCGCGCTGGAGTGGGCGCAGTCGCCGGACGGCACGCTGGTCTTCACGCGCGAGCCGGGCTTCGTGTGCACCGTGAACACCGGCGACGAGCCGGTCCGGCTGCCGCTGCCCGGCGCAGCACTCATCGCGAGCGGGCCGATCGGGCACGCCGAAGACACGCACGGCGCGGACGGCACAGACAGCACAGACGGCGCGACCGTCACCCTGCCGCCGGACACGGCGGTCTGGTGGTCGCGGCACTGACCGCGGAAGACCGGAAATCCCCGTGTGACAGCCCGTTCATACGGTCACGCCGCCCCGCACCGACGATTCCCCGTGGACCGCCGGTGCTCCGTGACGGCTGACTTCCCGCTGCCCGCCGCTGCTACGCGGCGACCGAGCGCGGGCGCGGGATGCGCCGGCCGAACGAGCGGCCGAAGCCGATCTCCCGGTCGGTCTCGCTCAGCCCGCCCCAGATGCCGAAAAGCTCCGGCGTCTGCAGCGCGTGGTTGCGGCAATCTCGCAACACCGGACAGCTGGCGCACACCCGCTTCGCGGCGCCCTCGCGCGCCTCGCGCTCCCGTATGCGCTCCTTCTCCGGACCGAAGAACAGCTTCGCGTCCGAACCCTGGCACGCCGCGCGCTCCTGCCAGCCCAGCCGCAGCTGTGCCACCGGCGGTATCCGCGCGGCGTTCCGCGCCGAGCGCCGCTCGGGCATCGTCGTCGTCACCTGCATCACCTGCATCGCCTTACCCGTCTGCCCCTGCGGCCGCGGACCCGGCTCACCGCCGCGGTCGGCCGTCACCGTCCCGGCGGCCCCGACCGCCGACGCCGTCTCGTCCACCAACACAATCCCCTCCGAGTGTGTCCTGTCCGTTACAACGGGCGCCGTCGCGGTGGTGTTCCAGAGCGGCGGTGCCGGAATACTTCCCCTGCCGATGAGACGACCGGCCGCCCGCTATCGTTCCCGTTCCGATCAGGAATTCGACGACGTTCGCGAGCGCGTGCCCATACGGCCGGAAAGGTCCGCTCGGCCGGTCCGAACCGCGGCCGTCGACGGTCGACGCGGACAGCGCCAAAGGCGGCTTCCAGTGGACATACCAGGATATAAGGCGTCGAGTATCGCCGGATTCGCCCGATAGCTCCGGGGGTTCCCCGATATATCCGATGCCTGAGAAAGCAGCCAGCGGACTCGCGCCGGACTTCGCCATCGCACGATCGAGTGGAAACCCCTACGCGCCCTATAGATCCGGGCTACGTTACCTCACGATCGCAAGAGCGCCACTCTGTGCTGATCCAGTGCAAGCGCACCGTGAACGCCGCAGGAAGGAGTCCGGGCGATGCCGCAGCCGATACCGTCACGGCAGGGGCAGGGGTGCGCGTCTCCCGCCGCCCCGCACGCGATACCCGCGCCGGCCGTGCCACCGCCCCCGGCCGCCGCTGCGGACACGGGCCGGGCCGGCCAGACCCCGGGCAACCACGTGTTGCGCCGGTTGCGGCTGCGCCGGTTCTGGACACAGGCCGACTTCGCGGCGGCGTTTGAGGCGCGCTCGCGGCAGATCGGGCGGCCGCTGTCGCTCTCGGTGCGCCAGGTGCGCCGGTGGGAGAGCGGCAACCCGCCGCTGCCGCTGCCCGCGTACCAGGCGGTGCTCGAAGCGCTGTTCGGCGTGCCGATCGAGCGGATGGGGTTCCAGCCGCGGTGGGCCGCCGAGGAAGCCGATCCGCCGGGTCCGGGTCCCGGCGGCGCGGACGAGTGGCCGGGAGCGCAGTCGGCCGGGGCGTCGGCTCAGGCGCGCGGGGGAGCAGGGGTCGCGCGGTCGCCGCAGGACGACCACGAGAGGCAAGACCCGGTGAAGAGACGACAGTTCGTGACCGGCGCGATGGCGCTGGGAACCGCGGGAGCCGCCGTCACGGCGCCCGATCCCGCGTTCGCGGCCCCCACTGCGCAACAGGCCGAGGCCGCCGACCGTGTCGCGCGGCGCGCGCAGACGCCGGGCTCCTCGGCCGTGGACCCCGCGCTGGTCTCCGGTTACGCGGTGATCACCGAGCAGCACCGCAACCTGTACTGGAGCGTTCCGGCCGCCTCCATGTTCAGCGCCGTCGCCGCGCACTCGGACCTCGGTCTCGGCCTGCTGCGCGCGGCCTGCTCGCCCGCGCTGCGCGCCCGCCTGGCGCGCCCGGTCGCCGAGACGGCGCTGTTGGCCGCCCGCCTGGCGTTCTTCGACCTGCAGCAGCCGAGCGTCGCGGAGGGCTACTTCACCGCCGCGCTCGACGCCGCCCGCGAGTCGGCCGACCGCGCGCTGGTCGGCGCCGTCCTCGCGCACATGGCCTTCGTGCCCGCCTTCGCCGGCCGGCCGCGCCGGGCCCGCGACCTGATGACCCAGGCGCGCCGCCAGGCCGACGGCTCGATCGGCCGGACGCAGCGCTCGTGGATGTACGCGGTCGAGTCCGAGATCGAGGCGCGCGGCGGCGGACCGTCCGCGGCCACCGACCTGATCGCGCGCTCCGAGGCCGAACTCGGCTCCGGCGGCGAGTGCGCCGGGGACGAACCCGACTGGCTCGACTTCTTCGACGGCGCCCGGCTGACCGGCTTCAAGGGCTTCTGCCAACTGGCGACCGGACGCAACGCCGACGCGGCGGCCTCCCTGGAGCGCACCCTGCGCACCCTGCCCGCGACCGGCGCGAAACAGCGCTCGATCGTCCTCGCCGACCTGGCCCTCGCCCGGGCCCAGCAGGGCGAACTGGAGGAGTCCGGCCGCCTGCTCGGCGGCGCCATCGCCCAACTGCAGCGCTCGTGGTACGCCACCGGTGTGACCAGGGTCGACGCGGTACGCCGCGCCCTGACCTCGGCGAAGGCGCCGGTCAGGGTCCTGGCTCCGCTCGACGAGGCCTGGCACGCGCTGGGCTGCGCCTGACGCTCGCACGGCCGCGACCGGACAGCCGTCCGGCGGGTGAACGATCGGGAAAGTCACCCGCCGTCCGGTCAGCCGGTGCGCTATCGTCGCCAGGCCGGTCTGACCGGCTCGCTGCATGAGCGTTCTGCGACAGGGTCCGCGAAAGCCGGACCGCCGCGGGGCGTCGATGCGCGACGTGCGGCGGCATCGCCGGGGAGTGCCGCCGCACCGGCGTCGCACCGCCCGCCGCGGCTGTCCTGCGACGTCATCCGCCCTGCACAGTGGCAGGATTGCGGTATGCGCGGCACTCTGCGGGTCTACCTGGGCGCGGCTCCCGGCGTCGGCAAGACCTACAAGATGCTGGAGGAGGCGCACCGCCGGGCCGCGCGCGGAGCAGACGTCGTCGCCGGGTGGGTCGAAACGTACGACCGGCCGCAAACCGCCGAGTTGGCGCAGGGTCTCGCGTCCGTCCCGCCGGTGACGCGTACGTACCGGGACCGCGGATTCCGCGAGATGGACCTCGACGCGTTACTCGCGCGCCGCCCGCAGGTCGCCCTCGTTGACGAGCTCGCGCATACGAATGTTCCCGGCGGCCGGCACGAGAAGCGCTGGCAGGACGTGCAGGAACTGCTCGACGCCGGAATCGACGTGATCACGACCGTCAACGTGCAGCACCTCGAATCGCTCAACGACGTCGTGCAGCGGATCACCGGCGTCCCGCAGCAGGAGACGGTTCCGGACGAGGTGGTGCGGGCGGCCGACCAGATCGAGCTGGTCGACATGTCGCCGGAGTCGCTGCGTCGCCGCCTGGCGCACGGCAACGTGTACGAGGCCGGGAGGATCGACGCGGCGCTCGGCAACTACTTCCGGCTCGGCAATCTGACGGCGCTTCGGGAACTGGCGCTGCTCTGGGTGGCCGACCGGGTCGACGAGGTCCTGCAGCGGTACCGGGAAGATCATCAGATCGGCGCGGTCTGGGAGGCGCGCGAACGCGTCGTCGTGGCGCTGCCCGGCGGGAAGGCAGGCGAGGCGCTGATCAGGCGCGCGGCACGCGTGGCGTCGCACTCGTCCAAGGTCGGCGGCGGGGGAGCGGAACTGCTCGCCGTGCACGTCGCGCGCTCGGACGGCCTGGCCGGCGAGCTGAGCGCGTCGGCGCTGGCGGCACAGCGCCACCTGGTCGAGTCGCTCGGCGGCTCGTACCACACGGTCGTCGGCGACGACGTTCCGCGCGCGCTGCTCGAATTCGCCCGCGCGCAGAACGCCACCCAACTCGTGCTCGGCACCTCGCGGCGTAGCCGGGTCAGCCGCTTCGTCACCGGCCGCGGGATCGGCGAGACGACGATCCGGCTGTCCGGCGACATCGACGTGCACATGGTCACGCACGAGGAGCCCGAGTCGGCGCACGCGCGGTCCGGTTCGGACGCCGTCAAGCGGGGCCGTTCGCCCTGGCTGCCGCCGAATCCGCTGCGCGAGGCGGCGTGGGGCAGTGGGCGGTGGCGCGGTCCGCTCGCCGCGCTGCTGGTGCCTCCGGTGCTCACCGCGGTGCTCATCCAGATCCCGCACGGCGGGCTGAACCTGACCAGCCAGGTGCTGATCTTCCTGGTCGCCACGGTCGCCATCGCCCGGCTCGGCGGGCTGGTGTCGGCGCTGATCGCCGCGCTGTGGGGCTCGCTGCTGCTCAACTACTACTTCATCGCCCCGCTGCACACCTTCACCATCGACGAGGCGAACAACATCTTCGCGCTCGTGGTGTTCGCGCTGGTCGCGCTCACCGTCGCGTCGGTGGTCGACCTGGCGGTCAAGCAGACCCGGCGGGCCGCGCGCGCGTCGGCGGAGGCGGAGGTGCTCGGGGCCTTCGCAGTGTCCGTGCTACGTGGCGACGAGGCCATCAGCGCCCTGCTCGAACGGTTCCGCGAGACCTTCGCGATGGCCTCGGTCGCGCTGCTGCAGCGCCGGCAGGACGACGGCGACCCGCGCCGCCTGCCCGACCTCTACGACGATCCGGGCCGCTGGACGCTGGTGGCCTCGACCGGCGCGGACCCCGCGGTGTGTCCGAGCCAGGCGGACACCGTCGTCGAGGCCGGAGCCGACGCGGTGATCGTGCTGCGTGGCAGAACCCTGCCGGCTGACGACCAGCGCGTGCTGTCCGCGTTCGCCGCGCAGGCCACCGCGGCGCTGGAACGGCGCCGC
>JBOHCW010000113.1:0-13761 GCA_050725375.1 Actinocrinis sp.
GGTCGGGCCCGCTTGCGAAGCAGATCGGCGCTCGGCCCAGGCTCGCTCGGCGCGACCGCCGCATCCGGGAACCGGCTGGCGACTAGGTCTCCAGCACGCCGGGTACGTGTTGCGGCCACCGTGCTGATCGTGAGCGTCGGGGGACTGTCGCGGCAAAGCTGTCGCACCTGTCCACTTGACGGAGACAACTCCCGTGATCGACCCGGATCTCCGATCGGAACGGCACGAGGCAGGACTGGACGAGTCGGCGCCTGCTGTCCGTTTCAGATAGACACCGAGCCTTGATATGAGCAGGCTGGTGGAGGCGTGCGCTCAAGTGGCGCGCCACCTGACGCCAGATCAGGCCGGCGGGTGATCCGATCCCCCGCGGAACAAATCGGCAGGCGGCTCAGGACTGGTCAAGCTGAATCGACTCCCCCGGGAAGCAGCAGGCAAGTAGGTCCGGGAGCAGGGCAACTTGCCTGAAGGTCCGGCGCGGCCACGGTGCTGATCGAGCGTGCTAGACGAGGGTGTCGCGGCGAGCGCCGTCCTACCTGTCCACTTGACGGAGACAACTCACGTGATCGACCCCGATCCCCGATCGGCGCGACCCGGGACGAGACGTGACGGTGCCTGTTGTCCGTTTCAAAAGGACACCGACCCTTGATATGAGCACGCCGGTCGAGGCGTGCACTCGATCGACTCGCCCGGGAACCGGCCGGCAAGTAAGTCCAGGAGCAGGACAGTTCGCTTACAAGTCCGGCAGCGGGCACGTACGTATCGCGGCCACCGTGCTGATCGCGCGTGCTAGACGGGACTGTCGCGGCGAGCGCCGTCCTTTCTGTCCACTTCACGGAGACAACTCCCGTGATCGACCCGGATCCCCGATCGGCGCGGCGCGAGGCAGGACTGGACGAGTCGGCGCCTCCTGTCCGTTTCAAATGGACACCGAGCCTTGATATGAGCAGGCCGGTCGAGGCGTGCGCTCAAGTGGCGCGCCACCTGACGCCGGATCAGGCGGCCGGGTCATCCAATCCCCCGCGGAACAAATCGGCGGTCGACTCAGAACTAGTCAACCTCAATCGACTCGCCCAGGAACCGGCCGACAAGTAGGTCCGGGAGCAGGACAGCTTGCCTGCAGGTTCGGCGCGGCCACCGTGCTGGTCGTGCGTGCTTGACGAGGGTGTCGCTGCGAGCGCCGTCCTACCTGTCCACTTCACGGAGACAACTCCCGTGATCGACCCGGACCTCCGATTGTGGACGCCCGCGTAACTCCTCATGGGACGAGCGACGAAATGACAAGACGTTGGGTCGCTCTCACAGCCAGACCAACCGCGAGTCGGCAACGGACTTGCGGAGTCACCCTGCCCCTCCTCGCTGCTGCTTTTTGCTTGTGGTCCGTCATGCCGAGGCCGGGAATCGCAGCTGACCACCGTCCTACCCTCAGCGGGAGCGACGGACGCACGGTGAGGAACTGCACGGCCGTTGACAGGCGTCGCGCGCCACGTTGGGACTTCTCACACATTGGGACTTCTCACAGAGACGCCGTTGCCTGTAAATGACACCTCACCAGTACCTACTGCAATCGCCATGGCGGTCGGGTTAGGACGGGTCGGCGTCGATCGGCTCGTCGGGGAAGCGGCCGGCGAACAGGTCCGGCAGCAGGGCGGCCAGCTTGGGCGGGTAGATCGCGTCGGCCGTCTGCTCCAACTCGGCGACGGTCCACCAGCGGTATTCGGCGATCGCGTCGCGCTCCAGATCCTCCCAACCGGAGTCGTCCAGCGCGAAGCCGTCGGCGCGCAGGAAGTAGAAGTGGTCCTCGAACCACTGGTCCCGGCCGCCGAAGCGCGCCCTGCCCTCGCTGTGCGCCACCTCGCGGTCGAAACGCTCCGGCGGGACGCGCAGGCCGGTCTCCTCGAACAGCTCGCGCGACGCGGCGTGCGGTATCGACTCGCCCTCGTCCACGCCGCCGCCGGGGGTACCCCACCAGACGCCGCCGGGCTTGTCCGACTCGTCGTCGCGGTACTGGAAAAGCAGAATCCTGTCACGCTCGTCGGCCAGCACGATGCGCGCCGTCACCCGGATCGGCAGCCCTGATTCACCCACACGGCCCACGTGCGTTTCACCGGTCACCGCCTGATGGTATCCCGGTCAAGGATCGGTCTCATCCCGGCAAACCGGCCTTCCGCAGGGCCGTCGCACTGCGCGAACATGGCAGGCATCGGCAGTCTCCGCCGGACAAATGAGGCTTCTGTCATGTGCGATGAAGAGGGCTGAGAGGCTGAGACGTGGACACCGGAGCGCTGCCGCGCGACTTCAAGGACGACCCCTCGGCCGAGTTCCACTCCTCCTACGCGCGGTTGCGCGATTCGTGCCCGGTACAGCAGATCGCGCAGGCCAGCGGGATGCGGCCGTTCCTGGTCACCCGGCACGAGGACGCCAAGGCCGCGCTGGCCGACCAGCGGCTGTCAAAGGACCCGCGCACCGGCGAGCGTGCGCTGCGTGAAGCAGGGCTCGGGCACATTTACTTCAGCGGCCGCGAGAGCCTGTCGCACCACATGCTCGCCGCCGACCCGCCCGACCACACCTGGCTGCGCAGAGCGGTCTCCGCCTCGTTCACCCCGCGGCGCATCGCAGGGCTCGAACCGCAGATCCGCCGGATCACTGACGACCTGATCGCAGTGTTCGAGGACGCCGGCCAGACCGAGCTGATGGCCTCGTTCGCCAACCAGCTGCCCGCACTGGTGATCGCCGAACTGCTCGGCGTGCCGGCCGCGGACCGTGACACGTTCCGCTCCTGGTCGCAGGACACGCTTCGACCGCCGCAAGACCCCGAGCAGCGCGTCGCGCACCACCTGCTGACCGAATACCTCGTCGGCGAGATCGCCGGCAAGCGCGCGGCGCCGGGCGAGGACCTGATCAGCGCCCTGCTGTCCGGCGCGGACGCGGACCGGCTGGACGAGCGCGAAGTGGTCAGCACCGCGCTCCTGCTGCTGCTCGCCGGACACGAGACCACCGTCAACCTGATCGGCAACGGCACGCTCGCCCTTCTCACCCATCCGGACCAGCTCGCGCTGTTGCGCGAGCAGCCGCGCCTGATCCCCGAGGCGGTCGAGGAGTTCCTGCGCTACGACGGCCCGGTCGACCGCGCGACGCTGCGCTTCGCCGCCGAGGACCTGCAGATCGCGGACGTGCCGATCCCCGAGGGCAGCATCGTGTACGTCGCCCTGAGCTCGGCGAACCGGGACGGCGACGCGTTCGAGGACCCGGACACACTAGACGTGACGCGCGCGCCGCGCGGGCACCTGGCCTTCGGCCACGGCATCCACTTCTGCCTCGGCGCGCCGCTCGCCCGGCTGGAGGCGCGCATCGCCTTCGAAACGCTGCTCGGCCGACTGCCCGACCTGCGCCTCGCCGTACCATCCGACCAGCTGAAATACCGGCCGAGCACGATCATGCGCGGGCTGGAGGCACTGCCCGTCACGTTCACGCCGCCAGCTCCGCGCACCGAGCAGCCGACGCACCAGGCGACGTCGCGCCCTACGCGCGTCACTCCTATCGGTTAATCCCAGGAACGCGGCCATTCGAGCTCAACGGCTCTGCGAGACTAGGGGCATGGATTCCGCGGGGACCACCGCTGCCGGGGTGAGGACGACCACGCTCGTGACCTTCCCCGGCGGCACCACGCAAGGCAGTTCGACCGTCGTCGCCGCGCTGCCGCTGCCCGGCGGCGTCGTCGGCCTCGTGACGGACACCACCCCGTTCCACCCGCTCGACCACAGCTGGCCGGACCAGCCCGGCGACAGCGGCATCGTCGAGTTCGACACGGTCGAGTTCAACGGCGCGCGGCACCCGGTCGTGGACTGCGTGACCGGCGCGGTCGGCCCGGACGGCGCGTTCGCGCTCGGCGAGCAGATCCCGGCGCGCCGCGGCGACCCCGAGTGGGCGTGGCTCGCCGTGCACCTGGTCGAGATGGGCACCTCGGGCGGCGGCAACGGCGCGATCGCCCCGAAGGCGCTGGTCGGACGCCCGGTGGTGCTGCGCGCGGACCCGTCGCGCCGTGCCGCGCTGTCCGCCGCGCACACCGGCTGCCACCTGCTGGCCCTGGCGCTCAACGAGGCCCTGGCCGACCGTTGGCGCAAGGACGTGCGCGCCGACGCGCTCGGCTCGCCGGACTTCGACGCGCTTGCCATGGACGCCTCGCGGATGGACGAGCACGCGAGCACCGACCGGTACCGGATCGGCAAGTCGCTGCGCAAGAAGGGCTTCGACCCCGAGGGCCTGGCCGACGCGCTCGACGCGATCACCGCGCGCGTCAACGCGCGCCTCGCCGAGTGGATCGCCGCCGACTCGCGCGTGCACGTCGACACGCCCGGCCCCGAGCTGACCGCGCGGCGACGCTGGGTGTGCGCCCTGCCGGAGGGCACCGCCTCGATCGACTGCGGCGGCACCCACCTGTCCCACCTCGGCGAACTGAGCTCGTTGACGACCACCCTCTCGCTGAGCGAGGACGGCACCGAACTGGTGGCCGTGACGGTGCCCAAGCGCGTCTGACCGGCGGCCGGGGGCGATCGCGGGTCCGAACCGCGGCGCGTGAAACTTTCATGCCGCGGCCGCTGCGTGTTTCCGCCGCGTAACACTCGCCTCAGCACCGCACGACCTGCATAATCAATGTACGGATACGGCGAGCGAAGGTCGTGGACCCTGTCGGACACCGAACGCCGACTGCTACGGTCGAACGTCGTGGCGGCGACCACGGCAAATCACAGCGGTACGGCGCGGGCCGAGGTGGACGCCCGGGCCCGCTTCGACGCGTTCTTCGACGCCCACCACCGCGACCTGGCCCGCCTGGCCTACCTGCTGTCCGGCGACCCGGACGCCGCCGACGACCTGACCGCCGAAGCTTTCACGCAGGCCTGGAAGCGCTGGGACCACGTGATGGGTTCCGACGTCCCACTGGCGTACGTGCGCCGCATCGTGGTCAACCTCGCCGCCAGCCGCATCCGCCGCCTGGTACGCGAACGGCGCGTCTGGCGGCTGCTCGGCGCGGCGTGGTCGGACCGGACCGAGGGTCCCGACGTGGCCGCGGCGACGGACGTGCGCGCGGCGCTGAGCCGGCTACCGGTGCGTAAGCGCGCGTGCGTGATCCTGCGCCACTACTACGGGCTCAGCGAACAGGAAACGGCCGCCACGCTGGGAATCTCGGTCGGCACCGTGAAGAGCCAGACCTCCCGCGGGGTGGCCGAACTCGCCACGCTGCTCGGTGTGAGGCGCGGCGGGCGCGGCGGCCGTGGAACGCAAGACGCACAGCTAGGCGCACAGGACGGTGCTCGATGACCACCGGAGCACACTCCGAGGACGCGCGCGATGACGATCACGTGTCGCGGCGGGAACAGCAGGCGCCGCAGCCGGACGCGCCGCAGTCCCCCACCGCGTGGCTTACCGAGATCCTGGTCTCCGAAGCCGGCCGACACGAGCCCGATGACGGCCACCTTCGTGCCCTGATGCGTGAGCGCGTAAACCGTTCCAGGCACGGACGCACTCGCCTGTCCGTCCTGGGCATCCGGCTCGCCGGCGTGCCCGCGGGCATCGCGGCGGCCGCGCTCTGCGCGACGGTCGCCGTCGCCGTGACCGCCACGGTCGCCACGCGCCAACCGTCGCAGCCCACGAACTCGGCTCGGCAGCATGCCGGCCCGCAACCGGCCGGAACCGGCGCGTCGCGGCCCGCCGCGTCGTCCGCCGCCTCACCCGGAACGAAGAGCCCTGTCACCGGCGACGGCGCCGATTCCACCACGGCGCCCGCCGGCCCGCTCACCTCCGGCTCCGCCCCCGCGTCGCCGTCGACCTCCGCGGGCTCCGCGCAGGCGTCCACGTCCTCGTCCGCGACGAATCAGGGCACGTACCTGGCGACCGCCCAGGGCTCCGTCAGCCCGGCGAGCAATCCGAGCTGGACCGAGGAGGACGTGACCGTCACCCTGGACAAGCCGGTGGACGGGCTACAGCTGATCGTCCGGGTCGCGCCGAGCGTCGGGCTGACGAACACCAGTTACTGGGCCAACCACGACATCAGCGTGTTCGACGTCACCGTGGCCCCGCAGTCCGGCGGCCTGACCTTCACGTTTCGGCTCAAACCGGGCCAGAGCCTGGCCGCCGGCCAGATCGAGTTCGGCGCACAGTTCGGCCACACCTCGCCGCACGATCCGACCGGCGACACCTACGCGCTCAGCGTCGCCTCCGACGGCGCGGGCGGCTCGTCCGCCGCCGTGTCGCAGGGCAGTTTCTAGGCGCGACGCGACCGCGTTCGCGACACCGCGCGCGCATTGTCAGCCTACTGCGTCCGCCGCGGCCCGACCCGCCGTCCGTCCCGAGAACAGGCAGCCGCCGAGGAACGTGCCCTCCAGCGACCGGTAGCCGTGCATGCCGCCGCCGCCGAATCCGGCCACCTCGCCGGCCGCGTACAGCCCCGGCATCGGCTGCCCGTCGGATCGCAGCACTCTGCCGGACAGGTCGGTCTCCAGGCCGCCGAGCGTCTTGCGCGTAAGGATGTTGAGCTTCACGCCGATCAGCGGACCGGCCTTCGGGTCCAGCAGGCGGTGCGGCGCCGCGACGCGGATGACGCGATCGGCCCAGTACGCCCGCGCGCCGCGAATGGCCGTGATCTGCAGGTCCTTGCTGTACCGGTTGCCGACCTCGCGGTCGCGCGCCTCCACCTGGCGCGTCACCTCGGCGAGGTCGAGCAGCGGCTTTTCCGTCAAGGCGTTCATGCCGTCGACCAGCTGTGGGAGCGAGTCGGCGACCACGAAGTCCGCGCCGTGCCGCTTGAACGCCTCGACCGGGGCCGGCGCGCCCGAGCCGAGCCGGCGCAGCAGGACCTGCCGGACGCTGCGCGAGGTCAGATCAGGGTTCTGCTCCGAGCCGGAGAGCGCGAACTCCTTCTCGATGATCTTCTGGGTGAGGATGAACCAGGTGTACTCGTGCCCGGTGTGCATGATGTGTTCCAGCGTGCCGAGCGTGTCGAAGCCCGGGAACAGCGGCACCGGCAGCCGGCGGCCGGTCGCGTCCAGCCAGAGCGAGGACGGGCCCGGCAGGATCCTGATGCCGTGCATCGGCCAGATCGGGTTCCAGTTGGCGATGCCCTCGACGTAGTGCCACATCCGGTCGCCGTTGATCAGGTTGCCGCCGGCCTCGCGCGCGATCTCCAGCATCCGGCCGTCCACGTGAGCGGGCACGCCGGACAGCAGGTTGCGCGGCGGCTCGCCGAGCCGGGCCGGCCAGTTCCCGCGCACCATCTCGTGGTTGCCGCCGAGCCCGCCGGCCGTCACGATCACGGCCTGCGCGGTCAGCGAGAACCCGCCGATCTCAGTGCGCGAACTCGGTCGTCCGCGCGGCGTGTCGCCCGGTTCGAGCACGGCGCCGCGCACGCCCGTGACCGCGCCGTCTCCGACGAGGAGTTCGTCCACGCGATGCCGGAACGCGAAGGTCACCCGTCCCTCGGCCGCCGCCGCGCGCACGCGCCGTTCGAAGGGTTCGACGACGCCCGGCCCCGTCCCCCAGGTGACGTGGAAGCGCGGCACCGAGTTGCCGTGCCCGTCCGCGAGATACCCGCCGCGCTCGGCCCAGCCCACGGCCGGGAAGAACGAGACACCCTGCTGCCGCAGCCACGAGCGCTTCTCCCCCGCCGCGAAGTCGACGTACGCCTCGGCCCACCGCCGCGGCCACGCGTCCTCGGCCCGGTCGAACCCCGCGGTACCCAGCCAGTCCTGCCAGGCCAGTTCCCGGGAGTCGTGGATGCCCAATCGCCGCTGCTCGGGCGAGTCGACCAGGAACAGCCCGCCGAACGACCAGAAGGCCTGTCCGCCGAGCGACGCCTCGGACTCCTGCTCGACCAGCACCACCCGGCGCCCGGCGTCGGCCAGTTCGGCCGTCGCGACCAGTCCGGCAAGTCCGCCTCCGACGACGATGACATCCGCGTCCACGCCGACCGCACCTCAGCTCTTCCTCGAGCGGCCGGAAACAGTGCCGCGATATGGGTGATGACGCCGATATTAGGGTGGCTTGGTCGATCCCTCAACGAATGACCTGGCGCGGGGGCTCCAACGCTGCGACACTTCGCCCGTGATCACTGAAGCGGACGCCGCCGCGCGTGCGACCGGGCGCGGCTGCGTGGCCGCGCGGTGATCGACCTGCTCATCCCGCCGAGCACGGGCGCGGTCGTCGTCGAGACCCTGACCGACCCGCCCGAGGCCCGCCTGTTCCCCGAGGAGGAGGAACTGCTCGGCCAGGCCGTCGAGAAGCGCCGGCTCGAGTTCACCACGGTCCGCCACTGCGCCCGCCAGGGCCTCGCCCGGCTCGGCCGGCCGCCGGCACCGATCCTGCCAGGCGACCACGGCGCGCCGCAGTGGCCGGACGGCGTGGTCGGCAGCATGACCCATTGCGCCGGGTACCGCGCGGCCGTCGTCGCGAACCGGGCGGACCTGATCACGATCGGCGTCGACGCCGAACCGCACGACGCGCTGCCGCCGGAAGTCCTCGACACCGTCACGCTCCCCGAGGAGCGCGCCCAACTGGCCCGGCTCGTGGCCCGACACCCCGGCGTCCACTGGGACAGGCTCCTGTTCAGCGCGAAGGAGTCGGTCTACAAGGCCTGGTTCCCCCTCACCCGCCGCTGGCTCGACTTCGACCAGGCCGGCATCGCCTTCGACGCCGTCGACACAGACACCGTCACGGACACAGTCACGGACACGGACTACGCAGACGCCATCGACACGCGTGCGATCGTGCAGGGTCGCGAGAATATGGCAATCGGTATCGCGCATAGCAACGCGTCATATAAACGGAATTACAGTGGTGCGGTTTCCGAGGGGCATGCCGTCGATGAGGCCTCGCCGGCTGCGGGTGACTGCGTATCGGGCACCTTTCAGGCGCGACTGCTGGTCCCCGGGCCGGTGGTCGCGGGCGCGCGCCTGCCCGGCTTCTCGGGACGCTGGCTGGTCCGGGACGGACTGCTCGTCACCGCGATCACGGTCGCGGCTTCCGCAGAGCGAACGATCGTGCTATGACTGGTGCCATGACTCGCGGCGAGGCTACCCGGCTCAACGTCCTGGACGAGGCGGCGCGGACCGCTGCCCGGATCGGGCTGGCCGGGCTGACCATCGGGTCGCTCGCGACTCAGGTCGAGCTGTCGAAGAGCGGGTTGTTCGCGCACTTCAAGTCCAAGGAGTCCCTGCAACTGCAGGTGCTCTCGCGGGCTCGCGACCTGTTCATCGAGCAGGTGGTCCGGCCGGCCCTGACGGCGCCGCGCGGGCAGGCGCGGGTGCGGGCGCTGTTCGAGCACTGGCTCGCCACCAGCATGGGCGGCGGGTCGGAGTGCCTGTTCGTGTCGGCGTCCGCGGAGTTCGACGACCAGCCGGGGCCCGTGCGTGACCAGCTCGTCGCGTATCACCGCGACTTCGCCGACTCGGTGGCGCAGATGTTCCGGACCGGCGTGGCCGAGGGCGAGTTCCGCGCGGACGCCGATCCGGATCAGTTCGCGCACGACCTGCACGCGACGATGCTCGGATTCTTTCACGCATACCGGCTGATGGCCGACCCGAGGGCGCAGGGCCGGGTGCGCTTCGCGTTCGAGGCGCTGATCGAAGCGGTCCGCGTGCCGGCCTGACAAAATTCCAAGAGACCAACGGAGTGAGTATGACTACGACAGTGACTGTTTCCTCGGCCGAAAAAAGCACGATCGTTCGTACTATTCCGACCCGTCAGCAGCGCTTGGTACGGGCCACGTTCCGGCTGCTGGAGCGTCGGGCGCCGCGCGTCGGAGCCGTGTGGGCGGAGCGGTTGTGGTGCAAGGTCCCGAAGGTCGAGGCTCGGCCGTCCGTCGCCGCGGCGGGGACGGTCGCGACCCTCCCGCTGGGTGAGGAGGACGGGGCGCCGAGGTTCGTCGCGGAGTCGTGGGGTGACGGCGACGCGGCGCCGGTCGTCTACCTGCTGCACGGATGGGGCGGGTACCGCGGACAGTTGGGCGCGTTCGTGGCGCCGCTGGTGGACGCCGGGTACCGCGTCGTCGCTCTCGACGCGCCGAGTCACGGCGAATCGGGGCCGGGGAGGTTCGGCGCGGGACGCGGACTGCTGCCCGAGTTCATCGCCGCGCTCACTGCCGCGGTGCGGGTGTACGGGCCCGCATACGGGGTGGTCGCGCACTCGCTCGGCGGCGGCGCGGTCGCGCTGTCCGTGCTCGACGGGATGCCCGCCTCGCGGCTGGTGCTGATAGCGCCGCTGCCCGATGCGATCGCGTACACGCGGGTGTTCGCGGAGGTCTTCGGGTTCGGCGAGCGGGTTCGGACCGGGCTGCTGGACCGGCTGGAGCGCCGCGTCGGCCGGCCGATGACCGACTTCAACGCCGTGGAACGGGCAGGTGACGCCGCCGCGGCGCGTGTCGACGCGGCGCACGACGGCGGCGCCGTCCCGTTGCTGGTCGTCCACGACCGCGACGACAAGGTCATCCCGTACGGTCAGGGCCGCGCGATCGCGAAGGCATGGCAGGGAGCTGAGCTGCTGACGACCCGTGGCCTCGGGCACCGGGGCGTCCTGCGCGACACGGAGGTGATCCGCAGCGCCGTGGACTTCCTGGGGGTGGAGAGGTGAGAGTGGACGGGGTGGATCTCGATGTCGCTCTCACTTCATGCCGAGGATCGCGCGGATGAGGCCGGCGGTGCTGGACAGGATCCGCGGCCGCTCGGCCGCTGTGCTGTCGCGCACGACGATCCGGATGATGATCACAGTGGTGACGGCGAGCGTCAGCACTATGGCGACCGCCGCGATCGCAGTAGTCTGAGCCGTGTCCATGCGGGCCTCCGGGATGAGGATTCTGCGGTCGGTTCGAGCAGAGCACTGGGACGCGGCGAGGGGGAACCGATGTCGGACGGCTCGGATTCGCGCCGGGAACGTGCAGGCCAGGACGATGTCCGGCGTGCTCGGATCGGCCGCGTCGGCCCGGTCGGCCGCTTCGGGCGGCTCACGGGACCCGTCGGTGGGAGGAAGGGGCGCCGGACACGGTGACGCGTTCGGGGCCGGCGCTCGAAACGGAGCTGCACCGCCAGCTGCGGGCGTTGGAGAAGCGGGCGAAGGTCAGGCCAGGCCATTACGACCGCGTGAATGTGGTGCGTGCGGCGAACCTGAAACTGCCCAGCAAGCAGGCGCTGGCCAAGTCGACGGTCGGCGGCTGGATCAACGACAATCGCGTGCCCCAGGACTTCGATCAGTTGTGGGCTTTCGTGTCACAGCTGCTGATATCGGTCGGCGGCGGGCCCGGGCGCGGGGTACGGGAGCACGCGCCTTGGACGCAGCGGGTCTATTGGACGGCGCTGCACGAGGCGGCGCAGCAGACATCGAAGACCAGCGGTCCGGATGCGGGCGGAACGAGCCGGGACGGCGGTGCCGGCACCACGACCGACGCCGCCGTGCCGCCGGTACCGTCTCTGCTAAGCGCGCAGCGGGCCGGCGACGTGGCCTTCACCGAACTCGGGGTCCATCCCGCGCTCAAACCGGCCGACGCTCACGCGGCCGGGCAGGCAGAAACGCGCGACTGGTATCCCCCGTACGTGCCGCGCGACCACGACGGGTCGATCGACCAGGCGTTGACGCGTGGCGGCCTAGTCGTCGTCGAGGGGCGTTCGGGCGCGGGCAAGAGCCGGGCCGCCGCCGAGGCCGTACGCCGCGTCGCGGCCGACCGGCTGCTGCTGATCCCCGCGCACGCGGATGAACTCAAGACCCTGAGTGAGCCGCCGGGCCGGCTGCGCGACGCCGTGGTGTGGCTCGACAACCTTGAGCGCTTCGGCGGGCCGCGCGGACTGGATCTGCCGATGATCGAGCGGCTGTGTCCGACAGGGCGTCAGGACGTGGTGGTGCTGGCGACCTTGCGATCCGAGGAGCGGGAGGGCCTGGAGCGGCCCGCCCTGACGGGGAGCGGGTCACCGGCCTCGGACGCGCTGCGAGTGGCCGCCGTCGTCCGGCTCGCGATCGAGTTCAGCGGCGCCGAGCGGGAGCGGGCGGCGGCGCTGCGTGACGATCCGCGCATCGCCGACTGGCTCGATCGTGGCGGGCCGGCCGGTCTGGCCGAGTATCTGGCGGCGGGTCAGCCCGCGGTGGCCCGGTGGCTCGCCGGACGCGACGGCGGGCAGGTGCTCGGTGCCGCGCTGGTCTCGGCCGCGGTCGACTGCCGCCGGCTGCGGCATACCGAGCCGGTGCCACTGGACCTGCTCGCCGAGATGACCCGGTTCTACCTCGACTCCCGAGACGCCCACCGCGCGGGGCCGAGTTTCGAGCAGGCGTTGGCGTGGGCGACCGAAGCGGTCAGCGGCGCGAGCTCGTGCCTGCTACCCCGGTCCGAGGGCCACTACTGGGCGTTCGACTACCTCGTCGACCATCGCCAGCGCGAGCCCGACGCGCCACCGGTCCCCGAAGGGGTGTTGGACGCCCTGCTCTCCCGCGTGCCCGATGACGAAGCCAGGCACGTCATCGGGCAGGTGGCCACCGGCGCGTACGATGACGGCGCCGATCGGCCCCGGCTCGCGGATCTGGCCCTGGCCCGGTTCGGACAGATCGTGGGCTTCGACCACGCGTACGAGTTCGTGGCGGGCATCCTGGCCGCCACCTCGGATGCGGACCGCGGCCCGGATTGGGACTTCAGCGCCCGTTACGTGCGCTGGCTGCGTCCGTTCGCCGACCAGGACAACGCCGTGGCGATCGGACTGATCGGCGACACCCTGCTCGGCAGCGCAGACGGCGACGTCGAGCAGGGCGAGGTTTTGCTGCGCCGCGCGGCGGCGGCCGGGGATGACCATGCAGCCCAGGCGGTGGCCCGGCTGCTGCTGGACACCGGGCGCGTCGCCGAACTGGAGTCCTGGATCGACGCCGCCGTGGCCGAAGGGCGCGGACATGGTGTCGTCATCGGACTCGCCGGCTCGTTGCTGGCCGACGATCGGCATACCGAGGCGAAGGACTGGTGCCGACGGGCCGCGGACCTCGGCGACCCTGCGTCGATGGTCGCCCTCGGCGAACTGTGCTGGGAGGACGGCGAGAGGGACGAAGCCGTGCGGCGGATGACGGCCGCGGCCGAGGCCGGCCACGCGATCGGCATGTACGACCTCGCGTGGTTCCTAAAGCGTGACCGTCGCGGCGAAGCGGACGAGTGGCTGCGTAAATCGGCGGAGGCACGCTACGGAAAAGCGGTCCTGGACTATGCGTTGCTGCTCGACCAGCGCGGCGACGAGGCCGAACTGCGACGCTGGCTGGAGCGCGAGCAGGCCGCCGGCGACAGTACGTACATACTCGCCTTCGCAACGCAGCTGGCGGCTCGCGACGACGTGCGGGGCGCCGAGCGCTGGTTCCGCCACGCCGCGCAGATGGGCGACGTCACGGCTATGAGAGCGCTGGGCGATGTGCAGCACTACCTGGGCGACACGAAATCAGCCGCCCGCTCCTACCAGCAGGCCATTGACCGTGGTGACCTGATCGCCATGCGGCAACTCGCGCACGTCCACGTCGATCAGGACCCCGCGGAGGCCGAGCGGTTGCTGACCAGGATGCTCGACGCGTTGTTCGACTTCCGCGATCGATCAGACGAGGAGGACCGCGCCCTGGGCATGGCCTCGCGCGAACTCGGATCCCTGCTGGAAGACAGAGGCCAGACCGAGGAGGCGGCGCACTGGTTTGAAGTTGCCATCAACCTCGGCGACCCGGAGGCGAGGCACTACCTCGCGCGACTTCGGCACGGATGAAGCCCTGCGA
>JBOHCW010000114.1:0-11663 GCA_050725375.1 Actinocrinis sp.
CCGCCGGCCGCCGCCGCGGTGGCCGCCGCCTCCCGCCGGTCGCCGGCCTCGCGCCGGACCAGCAGGAACCAGGTCACCGGCATGACCAGCGCGAACACCCACCACTGGATCATGTACGCGATGTACATCGAGTTGTCGTACGTAGGGTTCGGCACCGGCTGCGCCGCGGCCGCGGCCGTATTCGCCGGAGTGCTCGACGTCAGCCGGATCGAGCCGTCCCGCAGCGGATACGGCACCCGCGAGGCCAGGTCGGACTTCGTGATCAGCGCGATCTCGTCCGTCGGCAGCTTCGCCGTGTCGTCGCGGATGCGCGTGTTCGGCGTCGTCTCGTCCGGCTGCAGCGAACCGCCGACGGTGACCGTGCCGCCCGGCACCGGCGGGAAGGGCGGCAGCGTCGTCACGCCCGTGGTCGACTCGCCGACCCAGCCCTGGTTCACCGGCACCGCCGTGCCGTCCGACAGGACCAGCGGCGTGACCACGTACCAGCCGGGCTCGCTGTTCTGCGACCGGTTGCGGACCATGAACTGGTGCGCCGTGTCGTAGTGCCCGGTGGCCGAGACCATCGTCCACTGCTGCGACTGCGCGACCGTCTTCCCCTCGGGCGAGACCGAGTCGAGCGCGACCGGTTTCTCGGCCAGCGCACTGAGCACCAGCCCCTGCGATTGGTCGCGGTCCTTCCACAGCGTGCGCTGCCACTGCCCCAGCCCGATGAAGGCGGGGATCAGTATCAGCCACGTCAGGACGTGGAACCCCAGCCACTTGGGCGTGAACACGAACCGGTACGAGCGCACCGAACGACGGTACAACGTCTCGGTAACGGCATATGCACCGACCCCGGTGGCCGACGGGACATACGGTCGATTCCCTGGTGTACTGGGGCACGGCGCGAGCGCGTCCGACACATTTGAGAGGGGAGCACCTGTGCTCAAAGGGTTCAAAGACTTCATAATGCGCGGCAACGTGGTCGAACTGGCCGTCGCGGTCGTCATGGGCACCGCGTTCGGCGCGATCGTCAACGCGCTGGTGTCCGACATCGTCATGCCGCTGATCGCGGCCATCTTCGGGAAGCCGGACTACAGCAAGCTGGTCTTCACCGTGCACAACTCGAAGATCCTCTACGGCTCGTTCATCACCGCGATCATCCAGTTCCTGCTCATCGCGTTCGGCGTCTACTTCTTCATCGTGATGCCGCTCAACCACCTGGACAAACTGCGCAAGCGCCGCCAGGGCGTCCCGGACCTGCCCCCGCCGGCGGAGACCGAGCTCGAACTGCTCGTGCAGATCCGCGACGCGCTGCGCGCCGGCGCCGCGAACTCCGGTCCGGCTGACGGCCAGTAGCCTTCGACGCACTTTTCCGCGCTCGCCTTGCACGTCACACCCACAGCACGGCCACAGCACACCCACATCGCACGCCTCGACGATCCGCGGCTCGTCCGGCCGACCGGCAACTGGTTGCCGAACGCGCGGCGGATCGTCGAGTGACGCGGTGTTCAGTACGCGGAAACCGCGTCGAGCGCGGACAGCTCATCGGCCGTGAGAACCAATTCGGTGAACGTCATCAGTTCGAGTACCTGCTCCGGCTTGCTCGCGGACGCGACCGGCGCGGCGATCGTCGGCTGCGCGGCCATCCAGGCCAACGACGCGGCGGCGACGGACGTCTTGTGCGCCGCGGCGATCTCGTCCAGTGTCTCGATCACCTTGTAGCCGCGCGCGTTGCGGTATTCCGCCGCGGCGCCGGCCCAGATCGACTGCACGACGGCGCCCGGCCGGTACTTGCCGGACAGGAATCCGTGCGCCAGCGAGTAAAAGGGCACGCCCGCGACGCCTTCGCGCTCCAGCAACGGCATGACGTCGCGTTCGTACTCGGCGCGCTCCATCAGGTTGTACTGGTTCTGCAGCACGCTGTACCGCGCCAGGCCCTCACGGTCCGAGACCGTGAGGGCCTGCGCGAGGCGCGGCCCGGTGAAGTTCGACGCCCCGAAGTACCGGATCTTGCCTTCGCGCGCGAGGGCGTCGAACGCGGCGAGTGTGTCCTCCATCGGCGTGTGAGGGTCGTCCGCGTGCGCGTAGTAGAGGTCGATGTAGTCGGTGCCCAGGTTCTTGAGCGAACCCTCGACCGACGTGCGCAGGTTCGCCGGCGACAGGCCGAGGCGGCCGGGCATCATGCCGACCTTGGTGGACACCACCATCGATTCCCGGTTGCCGCGCGCCTTCATCCATCGGCCGAGGACGCGCTCCGAGTCGCCGCCGGTGTTGCCCGGCACCCACAGCGAGTACACGTCGGCGGTGTCCAGGAAGTTGCCGCCGGCCGCGGCGAACGCGTCGAGCACGGCGAACGCGGCGCCGTCGTCCAGCGTCCAGCCGAGGATGTTCCCGCCGAGACAGAGCCCGGATACGTCCAGATCGGTTTTTCCCAGTTTCGCCATGGCGCGACCGTACCCGCGGGCCGTGAACGTACGATTCACCGGTGGTAAGGCGCCGTTGAAGCCGCCGCGCGGACCAGGCGATTCGTCATGTCGGCGGTCCTGTGCGCCGCCCCGTGCCCTCGTCCTGCTCCTGTCCCGTGCCCGATAAAACCAGTCGAGCGTTGTCGGTGGCTGCTAGTAGCGTCGTAAAGGTGTCTGGACATCCCGAACCCCTGCAGCAAACGCGCCGCGCCGCGCCGCCACCGGCCCCGGCCGGCGAGGTCCTGATCGAGGCGCGCGGGCTGGCCAAGCGCTTCGCCAAGAAGGGCGCCGAGCCGTTCACCGCGGTGGCCGGCGTCGACTTCGAGGTGCGCCGCGGCGAGGTCTTCGGCTTCCTCGGCCCCAACGGCGCCGGCAAGAGCACCACGATGCGGATGATCGGCTGCGTCTCGCCGAGCACCGGCGGCACCCTGCGCGTCTTCGGCCTGGACCCGGCCGCCGACGGCCCCGCGATCCGCGCCCGGCTCGGCGTCGTGCCGCAGGAGGACACGCTCGACACCGAGATGCTGGTGCGCGACAACCTGCACGTCTACGGACGCTACTTCGGCCTGCCGCGCGCGGTCATCCGCGAGCGCACCGAACGGCTGCTGGACTTCGTGCAGCTGGCCGACCGCGCCGGCGACAAGGTCGAGCCGCTGTCCGGCGGTATGAAACGCCGGCTGACCATCGCCCGCTCGCTGATCAACGAGCCGGAGATCCTGATCCTGGACGAGCCGACCACCGGACTCGACCCGCAGGCCCGGCACGTGGTGTGGGACCGGCTCTACCGCCTCAAACAGCAGGGCACGACGCTGATCCTCACCACGCACTACATGGACGAGGCCGAGCAGCTGTGCGACCGGCTCGTGGTGATGGACAAGGGCCGCATCGCCGCCGAGGGCGCCCCGCACGAGTTGATCGCACGGTACTCGACCCGTGAGGTGCTGGAGCTGCGGTTCCCGCTCGACGAGCAGGAACAGGCCGCGGAGAAGGCGAACGGCGTCGCAGAACGCATCGAGGTGCTGCCCGACCGCGTGCTGGTTTACGCGGACGACGGCGACGCCGCGCTGCGGGCGGTACGCGCCCGTGGCCTCGAACCGATCACCGCACTCGTGCGCCGCTCGACGCTTGAGGACGTGTTCCTCACGTTGACCGGCCGGACCCTGGTCGACTGAGGGCGGTGGACTGAAACAGTGGCCTCCCTCGAATCCCCAACGCTGGCCGGTCCGACGCCGCGGCCGCGTGCGACCGGCGTGCCTAACGCGGCGCGTCTGTCATACCGTCAGTTCCGTTACTGGGTCACGTATTCACGGCGCACGTGGCGCGGCACCGTGCTGTCCGCGATCTTCGGCCCCGCGCTGTACCTGACCGCGATGGGCGTCGGACTCGGCACCCTGGTCGACCACGGCAGCGGCCTGCCCGGCGGCGTGCGGTACCTCGACTTCGTGGCGCCCGGCGTCCTGGCCGCGAACGCGATGCAGACCGCGTTCGGCGAGGCGACTTATCCGGTGCTCGGCAGTGTCAAGTGGTTCGGCAACTACTGGGCCGCCGTGAACACGCCGCAGCGGCCGCAGGACGTGGCGGCCGGTCACGCGGCGCTCTCGCTGGTGCGCATCGCGGTGCTCTCCGGCATCTTCTTCGCCTTCATGACCGGCTTCGGCGTGCTGCACTCGGCCCTGGCGATCCTGGCCTGGCCGGCCGCGGTGCTGACCGGCGCGGCGTTCATGCTGCCGATCATGGCGTACGCCATCACGCTGGAGAGCGACCAGAAGCTCAACGCCCTGTTCCGGTTCGTGATGACGCCGCTGTTCCTGTTCTCCGGGACCTTCTTCCCGTGGCAGCAGCTGCCCGGCTGGGCGCACCCGATCGCGTACGCCACCCCGCTGTGGCACGGCGTCGAGCTGTGCCGCTCGCTCACCCTCGGCGGCGCGACGTGGGCCGGCTCGGCCGTGCACGTGGCCTACCTGCTCGCCTTCGCCGTCGGCGGCTACCTGGCCGCCCGGATCACCTACCGACGCCGGCTCTACAACTGATAACGAGCGAGACGAGACGAGACGATGAGCCTCACGTACGCGCCGCGCTCGGTGCCGATCTCCTTCGGTTTCGGCTCGAAGCGCTCGCTGCATCTGATCGAGCGCAACATGACGGCGTATCGCCGGATGTGGTTGATCTTGTTGTCGGGCGTGTTCGAGCCGGTGTTCTATCTGCTGTCCATCGGTGTCGGCTTGGGCAGGTTGATCCCGAATGTGACCGGCCCGGGCGGCGCTCCGGTGACCTATGTCGAGTTCGTGGCGCCCGCGTTGCTGGCCACGGCGGCGATGCAGGGTGCGGTGTTCGACTCGACGTTCAACATCTTCTTCAAGATCAAGTACGGGAAGGTGTACGACGCGATCCTGGCCACCCCGCTCGGGGTCGGCGACATCGCACTGGGCGAGATCGGCTGGGCGCTGCTGCGCGGTTCCCTGTACGCGGCGACGTTCCTGGTCGTGACGGCCGGCTTCGGCGCGACGAGGTCGTGGTGGACGCTGCTGGCGCTTCCGGCGGCGGTATTGATCGGTTTCGCCTTCGCCGGCCTCGGCATGGGCTGCACGACCTTCTTCAGGTCCTGGCAGGACTTCGAATGGGTGACGTTGGCGATGATGCCGATGTTCCTGTTCTCCACGACGTTCTTCCCGCTCGCGGTCTATCCGCGCTGGTTGCAGATCTTCGTGGAGTGCACCCCGCTGTACCAGGCCATCGAGATCGTCAGAGGGCTGATGCTCGGCGCGGTGGGCCCGGCGCTGATAGGCCGCGCGGCGTACCTCGCGATCCTCGGCGCGGCGGGGCTCGCGGTCGCCTCCCGCCGCCTGGGTCGGCTGCTGCTGTCGTAACGGTGATGAGACCGGCGGCTCGGCGACGGCCGCAGCGCGATCTGATCAGGGGCCTGACCCGCGCGCTCGAATCCTGAGAATGGGGCGGTCCTGCGTGCCGTGTCCCGATTCAGAGTGCCGCCGACTGGCGGTGGCGCTGGTAATGGCGGGCGCCCCGTGCCCGGTTGCCGCAGGTCGAGGAGCACCATTCCCGCCGAGGGTGGTCCTTGAGGAAGTACAGGACGCAGCCGGGGGCCAGGCAGGCGCGCAGCAGCAGCCGCTCGTCCCGGCCGAACAGGCCGATCGCCTCCTCGGCGATGGCCGAGACGGCGGCGGCGCCCGCCTGTCCATGGGAGCGGGTGTGCCGGGTCGGCGTCTCGCCGGGCGCCCACGACAGGGCCGACCAGCGGGGCACCGCGCCGGCTGCCTGATTGATCGCTGCCACCGCGGCGTCGAGTTCCCTCGTCGCCGACGCGGCGGCCGGCCGCGGATCACCGGTGGCTTCGGCTGCCAGCCGGCGCAGGGCGTTGCGTAGCACGACCAGCTTTTCCGCGAGGTGGCCCGAGACCGAATCAGCGGTCAGCGCGTCTGCGTCAGCTGCGGTCAGGTCGATCCGCGGCGCGATGGCGCGCAGCCAGGCGGCGGTGTCCGCGGGCCGGTCGAGCGCGTCGTGGACGCCCTGGCGATCGGCCCAGACGGTGTTCATCAGCTCGATGGGCAGCGGTTCGCCGAGCAGTGGCGCGCGTGTCTCCATGCCCCCATCCTACGCCGCTTCTAACGGTTGCAGGCGCACCGTGACGTTGACAGGGCGCCTGCCGCCCTGGCACTCTTCTAACGGTTGTTGGTTGCAGTTACCGTTAGAACGAATGAGGAGAGTGGATCCATGACCGACTTCAGCCCCGTTGATCCGGCCACCGCGACCGGCAAGGCCGGCGCGCTTCTGGCCGACGTGCAGAAGGCCCTCGGCACTACGCCGAACATGACCAAGGTGATGGCCAACAGCCCGGCGCTGCTCCAGGGATATCTGGCGCTTTCCGGCGCCCTGTCCGGCGGAGTGCTGTCCGCCGCGGTGCGCGAGCGGCTGGCGATCGCCACCGCCGAGTACAACGGCTGCGAGTACTGCCTTTCCGCGCACACCTTCATCGGCGCCAACATGGCGCGGGTGGATGCCGACGAGCTGGAGTGGGCACGCGAGGCCAAGTCCGCGGACCCGCACACGGCAGCGCTGCTGGCGCTGTCCGACGCCGTCGCGCGCGGCCGGGGCACCGTGCGGGACGCCGACGTGCAGGCGGCCCGCGACGCCGGCGTCACCGACGCCGAGATCGGCGAGGTCGTCGGCCACCTGGCACTCAATGTGCTGACCAACTACTTCAACATCCTGGCCGGCGTCGAGAACGACTGGCCCGCCGTGACCCTGCGCACGCAAGCGGCCTGACAGACACCCGGCGGCGACCGTCGCGGCGGGACGGTGACCGCCGACCCCAGTGCGCACGCGCCGGGCCTCGCGACGGATACTGGCTGACGTGTCCGAGTCCACAACGACCGATCCGAGGGCGACCGAGACGGCACCCGAGCCTTCGATGTCGTCCGAACAGCCCGTGGTGTCCGAGCAGGACGACGCGCCCCGGCTGACCCGCGACGACCTGCGCTCGCCGAAGTGGATCGCGGCGCATCTGGGCATCGTCGTGCTCGCGGTGGCGTTCGTGCTGCTCGGCCGGTGGCAGTGGGACGCGGGGCACAAGGTCACGCCGCTGACCGCGCAGCAGCTGGCGGCCTGGAACCGGCCCGAGCCCGCCGCCTCGGTGATCACGGCCGACGGCGTGGACGGCGACAAGGTCGGGCAGTCCGTGCGGGCCTCGGGCACCTTCGACGCGACGCGCCAATTGCTCGTGCCCAACCGCAAGCTCAACGGCCGCTCGGGCTATTACGTGGTCACGCCGCTGGTCACCGGCTCCGGTGAGGCGGTCGCGGTCAACCGCGGCTGGCTGCCGGCCCCGGCGGACGGGGCCGCGCCGGTCACCGTGCCCGCGCCGCCGAGCGGGGAGGTCACGGTGACCGGCTGGGCGGCCAACTCCGAGTCGTCGTCCGGGTCGGTGAACGAGAACGGCATCCTGCAGACCCTCGCGCCGGACGCGACCGCGCTCGGCAAGCACGAGGTGAGCGTGATCTCGGCGGCCCAGCTGGTGAATCTGTGGCCGTATCACCTGCCGAACGGCTACCTGTCGGCCACCGACGCGGCGTCGGTGTCGGGCGCGCTGACCGCGATCCCGGCGCCGCTGCCCGTGCACGGCACGAGCTGGGACCTGCTGAACATCGGCTACGCGTTTCAGTGGTGCCTGTTCGCGGTGATCACGATCGGCTGGTACCTACTGCACTGGCGGCGCGAACTGCGTGCGTCCGACGCCGACCTTGAGGCCGGCTACGCCGATGACGACGAGTCGGACGACTGACCAGTCCCGCTGCTGTACCCATACCGGTGTACCTATACCGCTGTACCCATACCGCTGTACCCATACCGGCCGGAACCGGTCAGGCCTGCTGCTGTGCCGGCGACTTCGACGTCGTCTGCGGCTGTGCGGCGGCCGCCTTCGCGGCGAGGCGCTCGTCGATGTGCTTGACGGTGCGGCGGGCGACGTAAGGCGAGAGGCCCGGGATGAGACCGGCCAGCGCCATCAGCGCCATGTGCGGGATGGACAGCCGGTACACGAACGCGGTGGCGATGCAGAGGATCACGTAGATCGGGTAGAGCCCGACGCCGTGCACCACGCCGACAAGCTTGTCGACCTCGCCGGAGTTCGCCCAGTACTGCAGCGGCATGCCGACGAACACGAGCAGCACCATCGCCACACCGGTGGCCCAGGCGAAGACGACGTAGGCGGTGACCAGCGGTGAACGCTTGGCGGCGGGCGTGGCGGCTGCCATCATCGGGACCTCGCGGGGAGCGGAACGGGCGGAACGGGACGCTGGGAGCAGCGTAATCTCCCGATTCGGCCGCCCTGGAACCGGGGTGCGCGGACCCTGTGCCGGACGCCGTGCCGTCTGCGGAGCGAACACCGGTCGGCACCTTTCGGGCAAGGTCCGGTCGCGGGTGGCTGATATTCAGCCGAACGCACCTTCTGGTGTGGGAACGCGCGTGCCAAGCAGTGCCCAACTCCGATACCGTCGTCTCCATGTCCGAGACGACGCCGTCCGCTCCCGCCATGCTCAATGGCACGCCGCCCACCGCCGCCCAGGTACGTGAGGCGGCCGAGGCACTGAAGGCCGCGATCGACCGGCACCTGGCCGCCGTCGAGGCGCGGGTCGACGAGCTGGACCCGGCGGTGCTTGAGGCCTTCGACGCCCTGGCCGCGGCGGCCGAGGAGTACGACGAGCTGCTCTACTCCGTGCACGACGAGGTCACCCCGTTCGAGGTGCCCGCCGAGCCGCCGGCGGTGTACGCGGGGCCGGAGCGGGTCGAGGCGTTCTCGGTCTTCATCCGGCGCGATTATCTGATCGCCGACCCCGAGGCGCTGGCCGCCGCCGCGCGCACCGCCGCGGAGGGCTACGAGGGCGGGGCCGAGGACACGCGCGCAGCGGTCGCCGAACTGTTCGACGCGTTCGAGGTGGACGAGATCACCTACCGCGCCGAGGAACTGGGCCTTGAGGCCGGCGAGGCCACCCTGTGGGTCGTGGCCGCCGAGCCCGAGGCGCTGGGCGGCTGGCACGACGACCCGTTCTCCGAGGCCGACGCCGAGCAGTTGGTGTACCGCGTCGACGTGATCGATGACGAAGACCTCGACGACGAGGACGAGTTCGAAGACGAAGACGAAGACGACGAGAACGAGGACGAGGACGGGGAAGAAGAAGAGGACGAGGAGCTGGAGGGCCGGCCGGCGGACACCGCCCGGTAGTTGGTAGTTGGTAGTTGGTAGTTGGTAGTTGGTAGTCGGTAGTCGGTACATCGGTCGCCGGGTCCGGGGCCGAGCCGGCGGCCGGGCCCGGGAGCCCTGACCGAGAGTTCAAGCCGTGGCCGACACGTAATCCCGGTCCCCGATACGGGCCTTGCCGCGCGCTGCCCGGCCGAGCCCGGAGCATCACGTTCAGGCCACGTTAAGCAACTCATCGGTAACTTCCTCGGTCACGCTCAGCGGATCTTCGGTCACGCCGTGGCAGAATGGCACGATCAGGGC
The DNA here is from genome assembly GCA_050725375.1 of Actinocrinis sp. Classification (GTDB taxonomy): domain Bacteria; phylum Actinomycetota; class Actinomycetes; order Streptomycetales; family Catenulisporaceae; genus Actinocrinis. Next base: position 9,463 of record JBOHCW010000114.1, read on the forward strand.
TCAAGAGCCGCTCCACCCCGACCCCGCGGGAGGGTCAGCACGTGCCGACGGACATGCTCACGGTGAAGATCGAGTTCGGCTTCGACCAGCTCACGGCGCGCAGCGGCGGGATCCTGGACGGACCGTCGCACGTCGCCATGGGCCGGCGCGCGGCCGCGGCGCTCGGTCACGCGCTGGGCTCGGTCGACGAGGCGCGGATGATCGAGGCTTACTTGAGGATCTGGCGCGAAGTGCATCTGCCGCACGTCGAACGCGGCTCGCGCGGATTGACCAAGGACGAGTTCGTGCGCTCCCTCATCGGCCTGGCGGACGGCGATGCGAAAGTGCGCGAGTCGACCCTCGGCGCCCTGGCCGACACGTTCTTCTCGGTCGCGGACGAGGACGGCGACGGCCGCCTCGACGCCGAGGAGTTCTGGGCGTTCCAGCACGGCCACTTTCCCGAACTGACCCGCGCGGCGCTGGCCGAGGGCTTCGCCCACCTGGATGCCGACGGCGACGGCTACCTGTCCCGCGCGCAGTTCACCACGGTGATCGTCGAGTACTGGACCAGCCGTGATCCCGAGGCGCCGGGCAACTGGTGGCTCGGCCGCCCCGGCTACCTGGACGCCGTGCCCGAGCAGTCGCGCAAGCCCGGGCCCTCCGCCGACGCCCCGCCCGCCCGCGCGACGAGGTCCTGACCCCGGACCTCGGCACCGCGCCCGACGCGCCTACTGCCGCAGCGCATCGGTGAGACGGGTACGGCGCGGCCGGTGCGGCATCTTCTCCACCGCGTCGGCGAGGGCGCGGCCCGCACCGTGAATCACCGTCAGATGCTGTGTCGCGGACACGATCGCGCCGAGCATCACGGCGCGACTCAGGCGCGGAGCGGACTGCGCGTCGAACACCGCGACCACGGCCGGCCAACGTCCGCCCTGAGCCTCGGCGATCGTCAGAGCCCACGCGTGTCGCAGTGCCCTCACCTGCGTGGCCGCGATGAAGGACGACGCGGCGGCGGCCTGTGCGGGCACATCCCCGGTGAGCCTGGTTTCAGGGGCCTGATCGGCTGGCGCGTCCTCGCTCGGCTCGGTCGGCTCGGTTTGCTCGGCGGGCTCGGCCGGCTCGGTCGGCATCCGGCGCGTGTCGTGCGGGCGGTCCCAGCCAATCGTCAAAGCCCCGGCCTCGGCGTGCCGCACGGTGCCCGTCTCGCCGCCGAACAGGCCCTGCTCGGGCAGCGGCGTGATCACGATGACGCGGTCGCCGACGTCGAAGCCCGCATATGCGCCCGGGCCCGGGTTCAAGCGCGCCTTGAGCGCCGCGTTCAGCGCCTTGACGCCCGCACCCGCGTCAGACGCCGGGCCGCCGTCGACCGTGACGACCTGTACCTGGTACCCGCTCAACCCGAACGCCCGCGGGATGGAGTCGGCTGCCACCTGCACGGCGCGGTGCACGGCCTCAGCGGCCTCGCGCACGGGGACGATCACGACTTCCTTCGACGCGCCGTCCGCCCCCAGAAGCAGTTCCTGCGGCGGCAGTCCGCCGTGCCGTACCGCGTCGGCGAGCGCGCTGAGCGGGCCGGTCGGGCGCTGCTTGAGCTCCACGCGCGGCAGCTTTCCGCCGAACTCGGGGTCGTCGATCTCCAGCAGGTCGCGGAAGACCATGCCCGGGGCGGTGCTCGGCAGCGTGACCGGGTCTCCCGCCAGCACCACGTGCGCCCCGTCGCGGGCGCACTCAAGCAGGGTCGCGGCCAGTTCCACGCCGGCCAGCTGCGCGTCCGCGACGATCAGTACGTCGGCCGACGCGATCCTTCCCGGGTCCTGCGCCAGGACGCGCGCGTCCACCGGGTCCGCTCCGGCCTGGGCCAGGGTCCTGAGTCCCGCCGCCGACGGCGCGGCCAGCAGCGCCGCCGGAAACGCGCGGGCCAGTTCGGCGAGGCGGGCCGCGTCGGCGCCGGTCACCAGGGTCAGGCCCTGCTCCGCGGCGGCGGCGATCAGGGAAGCCGCCGCGGTGTCGGTGTCGGCCTCCTGTTTCGACTCGACCGCCTCGGGGGTAGCGGCCAGCCGCTGCGCCGCCTCCGCTGCCGCTTGTTCGGCGAACACCCAGCGTTCCAGGCCGAGCAGGGTATGGCCGCTGGTCAGCATCGAGACTGGGTCGTCGTCGTCCGCGCCGTCCAATTGCTCGAACTGCTCGATCTGCTCCTGTTCCGCGTCCTGGTCCAGCGAGAC
>JBOHCW010000115.1:0-2950 GCA_050725375.1 Actinocrinis sp.
ACCCGCAGGCTGGCCGACGCCGTCTTCGGCGCGGACACCGACCGGCTGGCCGAACTGGCGGCCGCCTCGCTGGACACCTCGCTGGGCGCGCTGTTCGACCGGCTCGCCTTCCGTCACCACCGTGCCCTGTCCGACCTGGGTGTCGAGCCGGGCGCGGGTAAGGCGTTGCTGGAGGCAGGGCAGGCGGTGCAAAGGGCGCGATGAAGGTCATCAAAGGCAACCGCACGATAGGCGTCGGCACCCGGCTGGACGCGCTGGCCAGACTGGTCGACACCGCCGAGGACCGCGTCCCGGCCGCCGCGCTGGACCCGGCCCGTGACGTGCTGCGCCGCGCCGCCGCGCGCTTCGGCATGTCCGCCGAGCACACCGTGGTCGTCCTCGGCGGCGCCACCGGGGTCGGCAAGTCCTCGCTGTTCAACGCGCTGGTCGGCATCGGCCTCTCGCCGGTCGCGATCCGGCGGCCGACCACCACGTCCGCGGTCGCCTGCGTGTGGGAGGCCGAACGGCTGGCCGAGGCCCGTCCGCTGCTCGACCGGCTCGGCGTCGAGGAGCGCCAGCAGCTGACCCGCGACTCGGCCCTCGACCGCTCCACCGTGCGCGACGCGCTGGCCGGCCTGGTGCTGGTCGACCTGCCCGACCACGACTCGGCCGTGCGCGAGCACCAGGCCGAGGTGGACCAGGCGGTCGGCCTGGCCGACGTGCTGGTCTGGGTCACCGACCCGCAGAAGTACGCGGACGCCTCCTGGCACGACCGCTATCTCAAAGCCCTGTCGCACCACGCCGACATCATGCTGATCGTGCTCAACCAGATCGACCGGCTGCCGGCCGAGGCCGTGGCGCAGTGCGCGGCCGACCTGGAGCGGCTGATCGAGGCGGACGGACTGACCGGCGTGCCGGTGATCCCGGTCTCCGCCCGCACCAAGCAGGGCCTGGACGAACTGCGCCGCCGGCTGACCGAGCGCGTCTCCGGCCGCCGCGCCGCCGCCGACCGGCTGGGCGCCGACGTGGACCGGGTCATCGAGCGGCTGGCGCCGATGCTGGTGACGGACGAGCCGGACGGGCAGCCGGAGCAGGACGACGGCGAGGTCACCGTCCCCGACGCGGTGCGCCACGAGACGATGGAGGGGCTGCGCGCGGCCGCGGGCGTGTCAAGCCTCGCCGACGCCGTCAGCCTCCGGATAGCGGCCCGCGGACAGGACTCCGTGGCCACCCCGCTGCGCGCGCTGCGGTTCCTGCGCGACTTCGGCGACGGCGGCTCGTCGCGCAACGACGCCGGACACGGCAGGAACCGAGGAAGAGGCGGCGGGATCGGCGACGCGGTCGCCGGGGGAGCCGGCACGGGCGCCGTGGGCGGTGACGCCGGACCCGGCGGACGCACGCTGCGCGACCTGGTGCGCGTGGCGACCGACGCCTCGGGCGACGTGCCCGCCGCCGTGCCGCTGGACCGCGCCGCGCTCGAAACCGTGCTGACCAGGCTGTCCGACGCGGTGACCGGGAACCTGCCGGCCGACTGGGGCCGGACGCTGCGCGAGAAGATCATGGGCACCCGGCGCGCCCTGGCCGACCGGGTGGACGCCGCGCTCGCCTCCAGCGAGCTGGAGGCCAGGCCGCCGGCCCGGCGCGGGCTGGTGCAGGCCGCGCACGCCGGGCTGATCGCGGCTGCCGTCCTGTTCATCGTGCTCGCGTTCATGCCGGCGCTGCCCGTGGTGCTGTGCATCGTGCTGGCGGCGCTGTTCCTGCTCGGATCGGCGGCACTGGACGTGTACGCACGCAGGTCCGTGCGCGTCAACGCGGTCACGGCGGGCCAGGTCGCGGTCGGCCAGCTCTCGGTGGAGCTGGCCGCGGTGACGCAGGACGAGTTGTTCGGCCCGATCGCCGAGGAGCTGGCCAGGCACCGGTCCGCGCTGTCCGATTTCAAGACCGTCCGGGACAACTGAAGGCTCGACTCGTCCGGACAAGTTGTCCACAGGCGGATTCGAGGCGGTCGGGCGGTAGGTGCGAACCCTCTAAGCTAGACGCATGGCGGAGTTCATCTACACCCTGCGCAAGGCGCGGAAGGCCTACGGCGAGAAGGCCATCCTCGACGACGTGACCCTCTCGTTCCTGCCCGGCGCGAAGATCGGCGTGGTCGGCCCGAACGGCGCCGGCAAGTCCACCGTGCTCAAGATCATGGCCGGGCTGGAGCAGCCGTCCAACGGCGAGGCGACGCTCAGCGCCGGCTACTCCGTCGGCATCCTGATGCAGGAGCCGGTCCTCAACGAGGACGAGAACGTGCTGGCCAACGTCCAGGAGGGCGTCGCCGAGACCAGGGGGATGCTCGACCGGTTCAACGCCATCGCCGAGCAGATGGCCACCGACTACTCGGACGAGCTGCTGGCCGAGATGGGCACCCTGCAGGAGCAGCTGGACCACCGCAACGCCTGGGACCTGGACGCCCAGCTGGAGCAGGCGATGGACGCGCTGCGCTGCCCGCCGGGCGACGCGGACGTCAAGGTGCTCTCCGGTGGCGAGAAGCGCCGCGTGGCGCTGTGCAAGCTGCTGCTGGAGCAGCCGGAACTCTTGCTGCTCGACGAGCCCACCAACCATCTCGACGCCGAAAGCGTAGCCTGGCTGGAAAACCACCTGCGCAACTATCCCGGCGCCATTCTCATCGTCACCCACGACCGCTATTTCCTCGACAACGTCACCGGGTGGATTCTCGAACTCGACCGCGGCCAGGGCATTCCCTACCAGGGCAATTACACCGCCTGGCTCGGGCAGAAACAAAAACGGCTGGAGCAGGAAGGCCGCGAGGAAGCCGCGCGGCAACGCACGCTCGCGCGCGAGCAGGAATGGATCGGCGCTTCGCCGAAAGCACGCCAGGCCAAATCCAAGGCGCGCTACCAGCGCTACGAGGACCTGGTCAAGCAGGCCGGCGAAACGCGCGACCAAGGTGCGCAGATCGTCATTC
>JBOHCW010000116.1:0-3992 GCA_050725375.1 Actinocrinis sp.
CGGCGGTGCTGCTCGGCGCCGGCTCGGCGATCCGCCCGATCCCGCCGTCGCCGGCCCGCAACGTGGACGGCGAGCGGATCACGGCCGGCGTGCGAGGCGCGCTCGCCCCCGATGAGTACGAGCGCGCCTACGCCGAGGGCAGGGCGATGACACCGGACTCCGCGCTGGCTTTCGCGCGTCAGCAGGCCGAGCGCCTGAGCGCCATCCCCGTGCCTTAGACGTCGCGCGAGCCGAACGGTTCCCCGAATCCGGGCCATCGCCTTCGTGTCCTCATTCCCCGCTGTCCCGTTGCCCCGCTGCTCCGACCGCTGCCGCAGTGCCCTGTCTCCGCTCAGGTGCGCTTCTTGTACGCCCGCACCGCGAGCGGCGCGAACACCGCGGTCAGCCCGATCGACCAGGCGAGCGTCATCCACACCGGGTGGAAGGCCGGCCCGCCGACCAGCAGCCCGCGCGCCGCGTCCGCCGCGTTCGTCAGCGGATTGACCTTCACGAAGGCCTGGAGCCAGCCGGGCATCGAGTTGGCCGGCGCGAAGATCGAGGAGGCGAACATCATCGGGAACAGCACCAGCTGCCCGATGCCCTGCACCGACTGCGGCGTCTTCGCGGTCGAGCCGATGTAGACCGCGACCCAGGACACCCCGAGTCCCAGCGCCAGCAGCACCGCGATACCGGCGACGAACGCGATCGGCGAGGTGTGGCTGCGAAAGCCCAGCGCCGTGGCCGCCGCGACGGTGATCACCGCCGCGATCAGCAGCCTGAGCATCGCCGCCGCGATATGCCCGTTGATGACCGCGGAGCGCGCGATCGGCAGCGAGCGGAACCGGTCGATCACGCCCTTGGAGAAGTCGTTGCTCAGCTTGATGCCGGTGTACATGGTGCCGAAGGTGAGCATCTGGGCCAGGATTCCCGGCACCAGGAACTCCAGGTAGCTGCCCTGGACGCTCCCCTTCATCGCGCCGCCGAACACGTACGTGAACAGCACCGTCATGATCAGGGGGAAGATCGTCACATCGACGAGCTCTTCCGGGTCCGCCTTGATGGACAGCAGGTTGCGCCGGATCATGACACCGCTGTGCCGCAGCCATTCGCGGAAGGTGACCCGCCCGGCCACCCTGGCGGGCGACAGCGGCCGTGCCGCGCCGACCTGCGCGCCGATCGTGCTCATCAGGATGCTCCTTCTCGCTGCTCGCCGGTCAGGGCGATGAAGACCTCGTCCAGCGAGGCGGTGGTGGTGCCCACGTCGGCCAGCGCGATCTCCTTCTCGGCGACCTCGCGCAGCACCGTGTTCAGTTGCCGATCCTCGGCCAGCGGGCCGGAGACGTAGCCGGACTCCTCGTCCTCGGCCGAGCCGAGCACCTCGGCCAGCAGCGCCTGGAGCACCTGGCGGTCGGCGGCGTCGACCGGCCGCATCCGCAGCCGGCGCCCGGCGACCTGGTGCTTGAGCTGCTCCGGCGAGCCCGAGGCGATGATCCTGCCGCGGTCCATCACCGCGATGTGCCGGGTCAGCGCCTCGGCCTCCTCCATGTACTGCGTGGTCAGCAGCACCGTGGTGCCGCCCCAGGCCAGTTCGCGCACGATGTCCCACATGTCGCTGCGCCGCTGCGGGTCCAGGCCCGTGGTCGGCTCGTCCAGGAACAGCACCTGCGGCGTGCCCATCAGCGAGGCGGCCAGGTCCAGCCTGCGGCGCATGCCGCCGGAGTAGTTCTTCGCCAGCTTCTTCGCCGAGTCGGTCAGCCCGAAGCTCTCCAGCACCGCGTCCGCGCGGGCGCGCGCCGCCTTGACCGGCATGTCCAGCAGCCGGCCGATCAGATAGAGGTTCTCGCGCCCGCTCAGCGACTCGTCCACCGCGGCGTACTGCCCGGTCAGCCCGATCAGCCGGCGCACCGCGTGCGCGTTCCGGACCACGTCGAGCCCGCCGACCGTCGCGCTGCCCTCGGTCGGGGGCAGCAGCGTCGCCAGCATCCGCACGATCGTGGTCTTGCCCGCCCCGTTCGGCCCGAGCAGGCCGAACACCGTCCCCTCCGGGACATCGAGATCCACCCCGTCCACGGCCGCCTGATCCCCGAACCGCTTGACGAGGCCCCGCGTCGAAATCGCGGCCCGCACCGTCGTTGTCTCTGCCATGGGTCCAAGGTGACAGGCGGCACTGACACCGGTCTGACACGAGCTGACTCAACCTTGGCGCGGCGGTGTCAGCCGCTGTCAGCGGTGTCAGAGAGCGGCGGCGACGCCGGACCGGGCGGGTCAGCGCCGCGCGTCGTCCGCCTTGAGCAGGTCGAGGATCGTGACGGTCAGCAGGTGCGCGCCGCGCTCGCTGGTCACCCGGTCTTGGTCGATCTCGGTGATGGCCGCGTGCGCGAGCGCGTAGACCGACGCGATCAGCCAGTCCAGCGGCAGATCGGTGCGAAACGCGCCCTCGTCGCGTCCGCGCGCGATAAGGCGCTCGATGCGGCCGAAGACCTGGTCGTGCAGTTGACGCACCTTCTGCGGCCCAAGGTCACGCGTGGCCGCTGCGTACAGACCGCGGTATCTGCCCAGCAGCCACGGCGCGCCGAGCAGCCGCACGACCGCGTCCGCGGCCGGGCCGCTTTCGAGATCGAGCTGCGCGAAGGTCGCGTCGGCCTCGCCGATCGAGCGGGCGAGCAGCGCGTCGAGGATGGCCTCGCGCGAGTTGAAGTGCCCGTACAAGGTCACCCGGCCGACGCCCGCGGCTTTGGCTATGTCGGTCATCGTGGCGTCGGTGCCGTGGCTCAGGCAGAGCAGCGCGGCGTCCAGGATCGCGGTGATGTTGCGCTCGGCGTCGGCGCGCCGGGGAGCGGCGCCGCCGGGCTTCACGCGGGCGCCGCGAGGTCCGCGCTCGGTGCTCTGGGGCATGCGCACAGCGTAGTCGCCGACCCCACGCCTCGCTGTGCGATCGCGCGGATCGTGGGCGCTGCGCAGGCCATCGGGATACCGAGGCATTTGGAAGACGGCGAGCCCGGCATCACCGGCCGGCCCGCGCGCTTCCTAGACCGCTGCTGCTACCGCCTCCGCGAGGTGGGTTAGGGCGCGCGCCTCCGCTGTGTCCGGATCCGCAGTCATGAACACGACCTGCTGGTCGTCCTCCGGCACCATCAGGACGTCGCAGTTGATCCGCAGCGGTCCGAGTTCCGGGTGCAGCATCGTCTTCGTCCGGTGTCCGGGCACGCGTACCGGATTGGCCGCCCAGACCGCGTTGAACTCCTCGCTTCCGGCGCGCAGTTCGCGTACCAGCGCGGTCAATTCAGGGTCCTGCGGATACCTGTCGGCGGCGGCGCGCAGCCGGGACACGGCGAGTTCGGCGAAGTCCTCGTGCCCGGTGGTCAGCACCTGCTCGCGGAACATGAACCGGCGCCGGGCCAGGTTCGGCCGCCCGCCCAGGTCGCCGAGCAGCGCTTCGGCCAGCGGGTTGTGACCGATCACGTCGTAGCTCGCCGCCGTGACGATCGCGGCCGTGCCCGGAATGCGGTTGAGCAGTGCGGCGACATACGGACGCACAGTGCGCGGCGGCCCGGCCGGCGGCCGGGGAAGCACACCGGCGAGCCGGAACAGGTGCGCACTCTCCGCCGGTCCCAGCCGTAGCGCGCCGGCCAGCGATTCCAGGATGCGCGGCGACGGACGCGGCCCGCGCGCCTGTTCCAGCCGCACGTAGTAGTCCACCGACATGCACGCCAGATCCGCGACCTCTTCGCGCCGCAGCCCGGGCGTGCGCCGCCCCGGACCGCCGGGCAGCCCGACCACGTCCGGCCGCAGCCCCTCGCGCCGAGAGCGCAGGAATCGGGCCAACTCGGTACCGGCCATGCTCCACCTCCGCCGTCACGCGTCGCCGCCGACGCTGCCTGGTATCGACTGTCCCTGGATCAACCCGGCCACCGGGGGCACAGTTGAGGTCATGGACACATCGATCGCACTGGTCACCGGTGCCAACAAGGGTATCGGCAAGGAAATTGCCCGGCAGCTCGCGGCCGCCGGCC
>JBOHCW010000117.1:0-7033 GCA_050725375.1 Actinocrinis sp.
GGACAGAGAAGATGGTGGCCAGGAAGATCACGAAGATGATGGTCAACTGGTCCATGCTCTAATTTACTCGACGCCCGTGGATCAAGACCTCGATCCACGGGCGTCGACACGTGCTCGGTGCACTTACGGCCCAGCTCAGGCGGCGTTTGTATGACCTATTTCCGCCAACTGATCACCCGTCAGCCTCTCGTGTTCGGCCAGGTCCTCGCGCGCCTTTCGCGGGCTCCACCGCCCGGCCATCACGAAGATGAACGGGATGAACACCGCCTCGCCGCCGAGGCACACCCAGAACCAGGACTGCCAGTCCTTCGGGTTCTGCGCGGCGGCCTGCTGCACCTGGGTGCCGTAGGCGCCGAGCACCGCGAGCTGCGGCGCCGCCTTCTGCACCGTCAACAGGTCCGGCACGCCGACCTCCTGCACGGCCTGCGCCTGAAGCGCGGTCGGCACCTGGTTCGGCGGGTACTTCTCCAGCTGCGCGAACAGCTGCGGGTGCGCCTGCACGATCGCCAGCGCCGGACCGGCCTGCGCCTGCGCCGTGGCTACCTGCGTGCCGTGGTCCACCAGCGGCGTCGCGCTGGAGACGACCAACGGCAGGATCGCCGAGGACGCCGCCACCATCGCGCGCACCACCCAGCCGAACACGGCCAGGCCGGTCGCGGTCGCCGCCGGGTTGCGCCGCTCCACCGTCTCGGTGAGGCTCGCCATCCACGGCGCGTAGGTGAAGCCGCCGAAGATCCCGATCCCGGCGACCAGCAGCGCGAAGGTGTAGTAGCTGGTGGACGGCCGGGTCGCGGCGAGCGCGAACGGGATCAGCACCCCGATGGAGGCCACCGCGCCGATCAGCATGAACGGTTTGCGCACCTTGGCCAGGTCGGACAGCAGCCCGACCACCACCAGGCTCACGGCGTTGGCCGCCCAGTACCAGTTGAGCAGGCCGGCCGTGCGCTGCACCGAGTAGTTGAAGGTGGTCACGAAGTAGACCGTGAACGAGCCGACCGCCGCGAAGTACAGCAGCAGGAACAGGCTGATCGACAGCGCCGAGCCGACGATGTCCAGCCGCAGCATCTGCCGCCAGCTGCCGCGCAGCGCCGCCTCGGTGTCAAGGCCCTGAGCCCTTGCCTCGACCAGCTTGCGGTCGCGCAGCGAGACCATGATCTGGTCGCGCAGCTGCGGGGACAGTTCGCGCAGCCCGAGCAGGGCGATCACGAACACCAGCAGCCCGGCCCAGCCGGCGTAGCGGAACTCGTCCTGCCACGTCGTCGAGCCCGAATAGGTGTGGCTGGTCACCAGGGTGACCACCAGGCTGCCGACCACCGGTCCCATCGTCCAGTAGCCCATCGCCGAAGCCCGGCCCAGCTGCGGGGAGAAGTCCCGCACCAGCGCCGGGGTGGTCACCAGGATGATCCCCTCGACGAAGCTGACCAGCGCGATCAGCGTCAGGAACATGCCCTTGGAACCGGCGTTCGGCACCGCGAAGGCGACCAGCACGCCGGTGACCAAGAGCCCGTACACCGTCAGGTTCGCCCGGCCCCAGCGGTCGGCGAGCCCGGCCAGCAGCGAGGCGAAGGCGCCGACGGCGTTGCCGACGACGGACACGTAGACGAAGTACGTGAAGGTCATGTTGTAGTGCGTGATGATCGCGGTCGACACCGCGTACTGGATGTAGAGCTCGTAGTAGAGCACCACCGTCGCGATCACGACGATCGCGAGGAGGGCGTAGCGGGTCGCCGTGTCGGGATACCGGGTCAGCTGCCGGTTCCACAGCGAGCGTGCGGCGTGTGGCGGGGTGGACAGTCCTTCCGTGGCCGATGCGGACATAGCTCTGGCCTCCTGAGCCGAAGGTTCCGGCCGCACGGCGTTGTGCGGCCGGAGTGTCGCGCGCACCCTCGCGGATACGAGCGGCGTGAGCGTAGTACCGACCGGACGGTACGACCATAGCCGCAGCTGGGGATTTCGTCCGGCGGTTTGGATCGGGGGATGAGCGGGATCGGGCGGGTGAATCGGGCCGGGTGCCGTTGGCTGTGCGCTGCCGGCTGTGCTGTCTCGGTCGTACGATTTCGGCGCTGCGTTACCGGTCGGTGTTACCGGCCGGTGTCACCGGCCCCGGGTCAGACCCGCAGGCCGGTCAACAGCAGTTCCGCGTAGTGCTCGGCGACCTGCCGCCGGTGCAGTTCGCCGTCGCGGTGGAACCAGGTGCCCAGCTGGTTGACCGAGCCGAAGAAGAAGTGCACCGCGATGTCCGCCGGCACGTCCTTGCGCAGCGTGCCCTCCCGCTGGCCCTCCTCGACCATCGCGCGGAACCGCTCGTGGTAGCGGCGCCGCTCGGCGCGCACCTGCGAGCGCTGCGGCTGCGGCAGCATGTGGACCGAGCGGAACGAGACGATCGCCTCGTCCAGCGAGGACAGCGTCGACTCGACGACGTCGGCCGCCGCCGCGCGCAACCGCTCCTCGACGCTGCCCGGCCCGTCCGCGATCGCGTTGAGGCGCTCGGTCTGCCGGCCGAGCAGCCGGTGGTAGATCTCGTACAGCAGGTCGTCCTTGGACGCGAAGTAGTGGTACATCGCGCCCTTGGTCACCCCGGCGGTGGCCACGATCTCCTGCACCGACGTGCCCTCGACGCCCTGCGCGGCGAACAGCCGCAGCGACGCGGCGAGCAGCCGCTCCTGCACCGGCAGGCCCGCCAGTTCGGGCGCGGGCGGGAACGGCGGTTCCTTGGTGGCGGTACGCGGCATGCCTGTAAGGGTAGCCACGCGCTCGGACCGGTTGCCGGTCACGGCCGGCCGCCCGCCCGTTTCAGGTACGGCGCGAGTTCCCGGCGTGCGACCGCGCGCACGTGCACCTCGTCCGGTCCGTCGGCGATGCGCAGCGTGCGCAGGGCGGCCCACATCGCGGCGAGCGGAGTGTCGTCGCTGACGCCGGCGCCGCCGTGCGCCTGAATCGCCCGGTCCACCACGTCCAGCGCGACGCGCGGCGCGATCACCTTGATCGCGGCGATCTCGGTGCGCGCGCCCTTGCTGCCGTAGCGGTCGATCAGCCAGGCGGTCTTCAGCGTCAGCAGCCGTGCCTGCTCGATCGCCATCCGGGACTCGGCGATCCACTGCTGCACCACGCCCTGTGCGGCCACCGGCTGTCCGAACGCCACGCGGCCGACCGTGCGCTCGCACATCAGCTGCAGCGCCCGCTCCGCCATGCCGAGCGCGCGCATGCAGTGGTGGATGCGGCCGGGGCCCAGGCGCGCCTGCGCGATGGCGAACCCGCCGCCCTTCTCGCCGATCAGGTTCGCGGCCGGCACCCGCACGCCGTCGAAGGCGATCTCGGCGTGCCCGTGCTGGTCCTGGTAGCCGAAGACCGGCAGGGCCCTGACGACCTTCACCCCGGGAGCGTCCAGCGGCACCAGGATCATCGACTGCTGACGGTGCGCCGGGCCGTCCGGATCGGTCTTGCCCATCACGATCAGGATCTTGCACCGCGGGTCCATCGCGCCGGTGGTCCACCACTTGCGGCCGGTGACCACATACTCGTCGCCGTCCCGCTCGATCCGGGTCCTGATGTTCGACGCGTCCGAGCTGGCCACGTCCGGTTCCGTCATCGCGAAGCCGCTGCGGATCTCGCCGCGCAGCAGCGGCGCGAGCCAGCGCTCCTTCTGCCCGGGCGTGCCGAACAGGTGCAGCACCTCCATGTTGCCGGTGTCCGGCGCCGCGCAGTTCAGCGCCTCCGGCGCCAGCTCGACGGACCGGCCGGTCAGCTCGGCCAGCGGCGCGTAGTCGAGCACTGACAGTCCGTGCCGCGGGTCCTGGGCGTCGGGCAGGAACAGGTTCCACAGCCCGCGCTCGCGCGCCGCCGACTTCAGCTCCCCGACGATCCGCGGCACACCGTGCACGTCCCCTGACTCGGCCAGCGAGCGGCGCTGCGCCGCGTAGACCGGCTCGGCCGGGTAGACGCGCTCGTCCATGAAAACCCGCAGGCGCTCCAGGTACTCGCGCGCCGTCGCGCTGATCTCGAAGTCCATCGCAGCTCCCTGGTTCGAATCGCTGGGCCGCGCGACGCCTAGTCGGCGACCGCGTCCGGGTCCTGATTGCCGCCGGGCACCTTGTCGAGCCTGACCACGTCCAGGTCACCGCCGAAGTGCCGGGCGCGCAGGGTCTTCTTGTCGAACTTGCCGACCGTGGTCTTCGGCACCTCGTCCACGAACGCCCAGTACTCGGGCACCTGCCAGCGCGCGACCTTGCCGGACAGGAACGCGGCCAGCGCCGTCGCCGTCGCGGCCTCGCCCCCCGGCCCGGGACGGCGCACGACGCACGCGAGCGGCCGCTCGTCCCAGCGCGCGTCCGGGATGCCGACCACCGCGGCCTCCAGCACGCCGGGGTGCCCGAGCAGCTGGTTCTCCAGCTCCACCGACGAGATCCACTCGCCGCCTGACTTGATCAGGTCCTTGACGCGGTCGGTGATCGCGAAGTAGCCGCGCGGGTCGATCGTGCCCAGGTCGCCGGTGCGCAGCCAGCCGTCGTGGAACTTCTCCGGCGCCGGGTCGCCGACGTAGGACCCGGTGATCCACGGCCCGCGCACCTCGATCTCGCCGACCGACTCGCCGTCCCACGGCAACTCGCGCCCGTCGTCGACCGCGGTGACGCGCATCTCGACGCCCGCGGTGATCCGTCCCGACTTCAGGCGCCAGTCCAGATCCTCGTCGGTGCCCGGCGCGACGCCGGCCGGCGGGTGCGCCATCCCGCCGACCGGGCTGGTCTCGGTCATGCCCCAGCCCTGGATGATGCGCACGCCGTAGCGCTGGTCGAAGGCCTGTAGCAGCGAGCGCGAGGCGGCCGCGCCGCCGGAGCTGGCCAGCCGCAGCGAGGACAGGTCGATCTCGTGTTCGGCCCCGTAGTTGAGGATGCCGGTCCAGATGGTCGGCACCCCGGAGGCGACGGTGGCCCTCTCGGCCTCCACGAAGCGGACCAGCATGTCAGGGGTCATGTACGGGCCGGGCAGGTGCAGCGCCGCCCCGGACAGGAACGCGCCGTACGGGATGCCCCACGCGTTGACGTGGAACATCGGCACGATCGTCAGGATCCGGTCGGCCTCGGTGCAGCCGGCCAGCGACGCGGACTGCCCGGACAGCGCGTGCAGGAACGTCGAGCGGTGCGAGTAGACGACGCCCTTCGGGTCACCGGTGGTGCCGCTGGTGTAGCACATCGCGGCCGCGGCGCGCTCGTCGATCTTAGGCCACTGATAGCCGGGTTCCTCGTCCGCCAGCAGGTCGGCGTAACGCAGCACCCTGGTTCCGGCGGGCAGTCCGGCGAACACCTCGGGCTGCGCGTCGCCGATCACGACGTACGCCTCGACCCCGGCCAATCCCGGCGCGATCCGGGCCAGCAGCGGCGCCAGCGTGCCGTCGACCAGGATCACCCGGTCGCCGCCGTGGTCGATGATGTGCGCGAGCTGGTCCCCGGGCAGCCGGATGTTCAGCGTGTGCAGCACGGCGCCCATGCAGGGGACGGCGAAGTACGCCTCCAGGTGCTCCTGGTTGTTCCAGCAGAACGTGCCGACCCGGTCGCCGCGCCCGATGCCGAGCCGGGCCAGCGCGGCGGCCAGCCGCTCGGCGTTGCGCGCGACCTCGGCGTACGTGGCGCGCCGCCCTGAGGCGCCGGCCCACGTGACGCATTCGCTCCCGCCGTAGACCCGGGAGCCGTGGCGCAGGATGGAGGTGATGGTCAGCGGGTAGTCCTGCATTGTGCTGGCGATCATCGGGCTCCCTCTTCCAGGCGGGCATCAGCGTCTTTGCTGGTACCGGTCACGCCGCCGTCCCGTTTCCGAACCGGTCCCGCCACGGGCTGGCTCACGTACCGACTAGTCGGTACTGTTCCACCGAGCCGTACTCCCCGCAAGACCACGGCAGCGAGGAACCGAGATGAGCACCGAGAGCGACCCGCCCGGCCTGCCGCTGGCCCGGCTCGGCGAATACCTGGCCGCGCACGAGCCGGGCTTCGCGGACGGGCCGCTGCGCGCCGAGCTGATCGCCGGCGGGAAGTCGAATCTGACGTACACGGTCACCGGCCGCCGCGGCGGCGAGCCGGCCGCGTGGGTGCTGCGCCGTCCGCCGCTCGGGCACGTCCTGGCCACCGCGCACGACATGGCCCGCGAGTTCCGGGTGCTCTCCGCGCTGGCGCCGACCGGCGTGCCGGTGCCGCGGGTGTACGCGCTCTGTCAGGACGCCGACGTGATCGGCGCGCCGTTCTACCTGATGGAGCGGGTCGAGGGCACCGTTTACCGCAACACGACGCAGGCCGCTGAGTTGTCGCCGCAGCGTGCGCGGGCGATGTCCTGGGCGTTGATGGACGTGCTGGCCGACCTGCACGCGGTCGATCCGGGGGAGGTCGGCCTCGCGGATTTCGGCCGCCCGGAAGGGTTTCTCGATCGTCAGGTGGCGCGCTGGGGCAAGCAGCTGGCGGCCTCGCGCAGCCGGGAGGTGCCCGGCATCGACGCCCTGCACGGCGCGCTCGGCGACGCGGTCCCGCAGTCGCAGCGTGCTGCGATCGTGCACGGCGACTACCGGCTGGACAACGCGATCGTGGACGGCGCCGACCGGATCGCGGCCGTGCTCGACTGGGAGATGGCCACGCTCGGCGATCCGCTCGCCGACCTCGGACTGATGTGCGTCTACTGGACGCAGCTGGAGGAGATCGGCTCCGACGCGCTGTCCTCGGCCGTCAGCCGGGCCGCCGGCTTCCCCGGCCGCGACGAGCTGGTCGAGCGGTACGCGCGGCGCAGCGGCCTCGATGTCAGTGCCCTGCCCTGGTACGTCGCGTTCGGCTACTTCAAGCTCGCGGTGATCGCCGAGGGCATCTACTTCCGCTTCCTGAGCGGCCAGACCGTCGGCTCGGGCTTCGAGGGCATGGGCGACCTGGTGCCCGCCCTGGTCCGCCGCGGGCTCGACACGATGGCGGGCCGGCAGTGAACCGCACTGACTGTGAACGATACCGAGCGGTGAACCATACCGGGCGGCGAACCGTGCCCGGGAGTCACACCGTGAGCACAC
>JBOHCW010000118.1:0-3617 GCA_050725375.1 Actinocrinis sp.
TGACGCAGGCGTACCTCGATCGTATCAACGCCCTGAACGGGCCGTACGAGGTCTACGGCGACAACGGGCTCTACAACGCCTTCGTCCGCGTCGACGCGCAGGCCGCGCTCGCCGCTGCCGCCGCCGCGGACCGGCGGCTGGCCGTCGCGCGGCGCGGCGATTCATACGCGCCGGCCCTGTGCGGGATTCCCATGGGCATCAAGGACTCCGTCGGCATCAAGGGCTTCAACACCCAGGACGGCAGCGCGACCTTCGCCGGCAACGTCGCACTTCAGGACGCCACGGTCGTGGCGCGGCTGCGCGCGGCGGGGGTCGTGCTGCTGGGCAACACGATCTGCTCGGCGTTCTCCGGATCGATCACGGGCACCTTCGCCGGCAACGCGTGGAACACCGCGTACGTGCCGGGCGGGTCGAGCCAGGGCTCCGGGGTCGCGCCGATCGCGCGGCTGGCCGCGGCGTGCATCGGCGAGGAGACCGGCGGCAGCATCATGTGCCCGTCGGCGGCCAACGGCGCGTCCGGCATCAAGCCGTCGCTGGGCACCGTCTCGATCGCCGGCCTGATGCCGCTCTCGCCGGGGTACGACGTGCTCGGCCCGATCAGCCGCAGCGGTCGGGACTCGGCGCTGATCCTGAGCACCATCCTGGGCCCGGACCCGTTCAACGATCCGCAGACGCTGTCCGCGCCGGACCCGTTCCCGAGCCTGCCGCTCGGCGCGCGGCCCGGTTCCCGGCCGCTGGCGGGCGTGACCGTCGGCATCCCGCAGACCGACTGGATGAACGTCAACAACGCGATCCAGGTCGGCGTCAGCCCGCAGTCGACGTACGGCGCGGGCCACCTCGCCGCGTTCGACCGGCTGGTCGGCCAGCTCACGGCCCTGGGCGCGAGGGTGATCGAGTTCCCCGGCCTGGACATGACCGATCCGAAGCAGAACCCGTACTTCGCGTCCTCGGACGTGCTGGCCACCGTCGACGGCTCGCCGGTCTCGCCGTCGGCGGCCGTTGTCAACGCGAACCGGTACGAGGTGCGCTACGCGGACGCGGTCGCGGACTTCTGCAACAGCGGCGTCCCGTCGCCGTCCTCGGTGGCGACGCTGACCGGCCAATACGGCCGCAGGGCGCCCGGCGAGACCTCGGCGAGCTTCGCCGGCGCCGACCGGTTCAACGGCGGCATCGACGCGGCGACCCGGTACGCGGGCGAGCAGCGTCGCAGGCAGCTGATCGGGAACTACACCAAGGCCCTGACGGACCACGGCGTGGACTTCATGCTGGTGTTGCAGCTCGGCGACGTGATCGGCAAGCGCACCGACCGGGTCGGTTTCCCGGTGTTCCGCGCTTATTATCAGGTCCCCAACGCGCTCGGCTGGCCGATGGTCAGCTTCCCGGTCGGCTACGTCCAGGGACTGCCGGTCTCGGCCCAGTTCTGGGGCCCGCGCTTCTCCGAGGCGGACATCACCCAGGCGATGGTCGACTACCAGGCGCACTTCCCGGAGTATCACAACGCGGCCCCGGCGGACCCCGCCCCCGAGGCTGCGGCGCCGAAGCTCTCGCCGCGTCTGCTGGCCGTCGCCGAGGACGCGAACCCGAGCAACGACCCGTTGATCGGCGAGGCCGCGATCCGGGAGGCGCTGGCACGATGAGCCCGGGCGAACCGCAGCAGTTCCTCACCGTCGCGTTCGGCACCCCGATCGACATCGGCTTGCTGCCGCGAACTCCCGACGAGCGGCGGGGCGAGGTGCTCACGGTCGGCTGGCAGGCGAAGCTGGGCACCTCGTTCCTGCCGTACGATCCGTCCGACGAATTCGTCGCGGGCGCTGACCAGCCGAAAGCGTCCGGTGGCGAGTAGCCGCCGCCCGATACGGGCGGTAAGTGGGGGAAGAATCCCGTACGACGGTTGATAATGAAGTGTCCGTGCGGGGTGTGGCAGGGCGGGGTCGGGCCCAGGATCCCGGATCACGCGCTCCCGCCCCGCACGGCGTCGGTTGCTTCAGCGTCTCGTTCATGCCCGGGGACCTCGCGATCCGGCCGCCGCGAGGCGCCCGACACCGCACGCCTCGATCGACCGGCTCGGCGGGCCGGGAGCGGCCCGCACCTGACGGGGTGGTTCAGTATGCTGACGTGAAAGGCCGTTCACGGATCCGGGGCACGTACATGCTTTTGAGCGCACCGTTGACGGGAGCCGATCGCGGGCTGCTCGTCATCTCGTTGGTGGCGGGCGCCGCATGTGCGCTGACGACCGTGGTCGCCGTCTACGGCCTGCTGGCTCGCTGGAAGCCGACGAGGTTGTTCGGGCTCGTACTCATGGCGTCGAGTGCGGAGGCCTTCACCGACGTGCTGGCGACGCTCGCCGGCACGAAGCCGGACGGTTCGCCCGCGTGGGGGATGTGGAGCACCCTGGCGATTCTCGCCCTGCTCGCAGTCCTCGCCATGACGCGCGGTAGACGCCTCGCCGACCTAGAATCGTTCAACCCGGCCGTCGGCGCGGTGCTCTTCCTGTGTTCCGCGCAGCAGATCATCGTCGCGAGCCTGTTGTTCTCGCACGTTCTGCCACTCGTGCGCTGACATCCGCGCGTCCGATTCACATCAGGGCACTTATTATGACTCACGCCCAGACGAGGCCGTTCGTGTCAGCAGCCTGACAGAGCTCGTAGTCGCGGCCGCCCATCAGCGTGAAGTCCAGGCACACGGCCGCGCTCATGCTCACCGAGCCGGTCACCTGGATGTTCGCGCCGCCGGCCCGCACGCCGACCTGGAGCTGCGACGAGTTCGTGTGCTCGTATCTGTACTCGTATTCGGCCGGCACGCCCGAACCGTAACCGGCCAGCTGGTAGCTCTGCACCTGCGGGCCGGACTTCGGCAGGTCGGCCGCGTCCAGCAGCAGTGCGCCGGGAACGGGCTTCTCGCTCTGCATCGGCGACACGTTCACCCGCGTGCTGGCGTTGAGTGTCGCGCCCTTCTTGTCGACCAGGCGCACCTGCTCGACGTCCACGGTCACCGGCAGGAAGACCAGGACCGTCTGCCCGGCCTGCGCGGTCAGCGTCGCGCTGACGGACGAGGTCACCGTCGCGTCGCCGCCGAGTCCGGAGCCGAAGACGGTCACGTTCCAGCCGAGCTTGCGGCTCTGATCGTTCGTGGTCTTATACGTCGACACGCACCCCGGCGCCGGGTACGCCGTGAGCACGAACAACGGCACGCGCACCGCCACGGGCGCGCTGCCGTCGACCACCAACCGGCGGCCGGCGAACCAGTCGGCCAATCGTGTCAGTGCACTGTCGCGAGTCGACGTGTAGAGGTTCACCGCCTTGGACGCCACCTCGTCGGGCGCGGTCACGTACCTGAGCGGCTGGCGGTCCCAGAACGCCCGCACCGCGTCCGCCGCATCGGATTCGGCGGACGCCGCGATGCCGACGCCCTCGTCGACCTCGTCCTGGCCCATGCCGAGGGCCTTGAGCTGCGCCTCGAACCGGTCCGAGTCCGTGAGCGCGGCCTGCTGCCAGCCGAGCAGCTCCACACTGGAGTCGGCCTGCATCGGCAGCGCCGCGCCGTGCGCCGCCCACAGTGAGCCGCCTGATTCGCCGCCTGACGTCATCGCCCTCGCCCGTCCCTTCGCCGTCGCGAGG
>JBOHCW010000119.1:0-2918 GCA_050725375.1 Actinocrinis sp.
GCGATGAGCGCGGGGCTCGCGGTCGTGACGACGGACGAGCCGGACTACGCGGGCTACGGCCTCGACGCCGAGGGCGTGGCGTTGGTGCGCCGCGAGCCGGAGGCCGTACGCCGCGCCTTGGCGGCGATCGCCGGGGACGGCGCGCTGCGGGAGCGTATGGGTTCGTATGCCGCGCAGTACGCGGCGAAGAACTTCTCCTGGTCCGAGCACATGACGACGCTGGTGCGCCATTACCGATCGGCCGTGGCGGAGCGGCGATGAAGAGCTGGCTGCGGCCGCTCGCCGAGACGGTGGCGGTCTACGGTCTGATCGGCTGGCTGTACGTCGCCGCCGTCGCCGCGGCACGGCCGCAGGATCTCGCCGTGCCCATCGTCGCGATCGTCCCGCTGCGCCGGGACACGTTCGGCGCACTCTGTTTCGGCCTGTCCGCCGCGTCCGCGTTCGCGCTACAACTCGGCCCCGGGCCGCTGTGGACGCGTGTGCTGCGCCGGCGCGGACCGCTCGACGCGGTGTTGCGCACGGTCTGCGGGTACGCACTGCTGGCCTGGGTTTACCTATGTGTCAACTCCCTGACACATCCGTATACGATTCCGCGCCGGCTGGTCCACTTCGCCGCCTCGCCGGCCGAAGGGACCGTGGCCGACCTCGGTTTCGCGGCCTCCGCGGTGTGCCTGTTCGCCCTGCGGCTGCGCGGCCGGGTGAGCCGAGGCGGTGACGACGGTGGCTAGGCACGCGGAAGGTTCCGCGAAGATCCTGCAGAACTCCTTCTTCATGATGGCCTCCATGGTCATGACCGCCGGCCTCGGATTCCTGTTCTGGGGGCTGGTCGCCCGCCTCTACAGCACCGAGCGGGTCGGCCTGGCGACCTCGCTCATCTCGGCCATCTCGCTGATCTCCTACCTCGGCCTGCTCGGCTTCAACAACACCGTGGTCCGCTTCCAGGCGACCGGGGCGGCCCGCAACAGCCAGGTGACCATCGCGCTGTGCGTCACGGGCGCCGCGTGCTGTGCGTTCGGCGCCGCGTATCTGGGCGTCCTGCCGTGGATCAGCCCCAAGCTGTTGTTCGTGCGTGAGGACACCTGGTTCGCCGTGGCCTTCGTCCTGTTCTGCGGATTCGCCGGGGTGAACCTGCTGACGGACTCGGTCTTCGTGGCCGCGCGCATACCGCAGTACAACCTGCTGGTCGACGGCGTCGTCCAGAGCCTGACCAAACTCGCCATGCCCATCTTCCTGGTCACGCTCGGCGCGGCCGGGATCGTGACCGCCACCGGGGCCGGCTACGCCGTGGCGGTGTTCGCGTCGCTCGCCGCGATGCGTTGGCGGCTCGGGTTCCGTCTCGACGTGCGTACCCGCGGCACGCGGCTGCGGGAGCAGGCGCGCTTCTCGCTGGCGAGCTATCTGTCCGCGCTGCTGAACCTGGTGCCGCTGCTGGTGCTGCCGACCATCGCGCTGCAGGACCTGGGTCCGAACGGCGCCGCGGACTACTTCATGGCGTTCCAGATCGCGAACATGCTGAATACGGCCGGGCACTCCATCGCCAGCGCGATGTTCACCGAGGTCTCGCACGATCCGGCCCGGATGTCCGAGAGCCTGCGGCGCGCGGCGCGGCTGATGGTCGTCGTGGTGGTCCCGGCGTCGGCGGCGGTGATCTTCGGCGGCGGCCTGCTACTCGCGGCGTTCGGTCCGGACTACGTCCGGGACGCGCGCGCGGTGCTCTCGATCCTCGCCGGCGGGTCGATCGCGGTGGCGTTCAACACGTGGTCCAGCTACGCGGTGCAGCTCGCGGGCAGACTGCGCCCGCTGGTCGCGAGCAACGCGGTCTTCGCCGTGGTCACCATCGGGCTCGCAGCGTACTGGGGTCCGCGCGGCCTGGTGTGGCTCGGCTGGGCCTGGGTGGCGGGAAACCTGCTCTCCGGCATCGTCGCGGTGGTGTACGTGCCACGGACCGCGGCGTCCGCCCTGTCCGTGGCGGACGCCGCCGCAGACGCGCTCCCACCTGCGCCGCGCCGGGAGATTCCGTTCGACGACGCGGCCACCGTCACGCTCGTCCTGCCGTGGATCGTGCCGGCCGGCGGGCGGGCGCGATCGTCCATGGCCGTCAGACCCCGGTCCTCGCCCGCCCGGGACCAGTCCTCAGCGGGCCACGAGCGGGGATGGTGACTGCGGCTGTGCGAATCGTGCAGATCGTCAACATGGGCTTCGAGTACGGCGGGGCCGAGAAGAGCGTGCGTCTGCTCGCCGAGGGACTGACCGCCCGAGGCCATGAAGTACGCGTCATCGCGGTCGACCGGCCGGCCGGCGGCCGGCCGGTGTTCGCCGACTACCTGGTGCCGGCCATCGGCGGCGGTCCGATCGGTAGTGCCCTGGGTTACTTCTGGCATCAGCCCGCCTACCGGCGGGTGCGCCGGATCCTCCGGGAGGTGGAGCCGGATCTGGTGCACTTCCACACGATCGGCGAGTTCAGCCCGGCGGTGCTGGCCGCGGCGCGCGGCTATCCCAGGCTGCTGACCGCCCGCGTGTCCGAGCACTGGATGCTGAAGACGTTGCGCTGGAATCTGCCGAACGCGACCGAGGGAGGCCGGCTCTCAGCGCTGGACTCGGTGCGATACCTGCGCCTGCGCTACGTCCAGCGGCCGGCTTTCCGGGTCTGGCTACGCGGCCTGGACCGCGCCCTCGCGCTGAGCGGCTTCATGGCGGACACGATCCGTGGGGACCTGCGCGGGGTGCCGGTGTATGTCGTACCGAACGGATCGGAGAGCGGCTTTCACGTCGAGCCGCTGGAGGACGCCGGACACGTCGTCTTCACCGGCCGCCTGGAAAAGGTCAAGGGCGTGCACGTACTGCTCGAGGCCTTCCGGCGGATCAGCGCGGACCGCCCCGACACGCGCTTGACGATCATCGGCGACGGATCGCAACGG
>JBOHCW010000120.1:0-3549 GCA_050725375.1 Actinocrinis sp.
TCGGGTCGTACCGGAACAGCGGGTCGCCCGGAAAGTACATCTGGGTGACCAGCCGCTGGGCGAAGGCCCGGCCGAACAGCGAGAAGTGGATGTGCGCGGGCCGCCAGGCGTTGAGGTGGTTTCGCCAGGGGTACGGGCCCGGCTTGATCGTGGTGAACCGATAACGGCCCTGCTCGTCGGTCAGGCAGCGGCCGACGCCGGTGAAGTTCGGGTCGAGCGGCGCAGGGTGCTGATCACGCTGGTGGGCGTACCGGCCCGACGCGTTGGCCTGCCAGACCTCCACCAGCTGCCGGCGCACCGGCCGCCCGTCGCGGTCCAGGACGCGGCCGGTCACGGTGATCCGCTCCCCCAGCGGCTCGCCGAGATGCTGTCTGGTCAGATCCGAGTCCAGCTCGGTCACGTCCGACACGCCGAACACCGGGCCGCGCAGCTCGGCGGCCTCGGGGTCGGCGATCCTGACCGGGTCCCGCGAGGGGTGACGCAGCACGCTGCTGCGGTACGGCCGGTAGTCGCGGTCCGGGTGCGGACCGGCGCCGTCTTGCGCGGCGGCCTCGTGCAGCGCGGCGATCTCGGCGTCGAGAACGGCCTGCGGCTCGGAACCGGGCACCGGCGGCCCGGCCGGCGCGGGTTCGCGCATCGTCTCAGTCATCTGTGGCTCCTCTCCGGGCAGTCAGGGCACGACGACGCCGGCCGCGGTGCGCGCGGCCAGTTCGTCCACGGTGACGCCGGGCGCGGTCTCCACCAGCGTGAAGCCCTTGTCGGTCACGTCCAGTACGCCGAGGTCGGTGATCACCCGGTGCACGCAGGCCCGGCCGGTCAGCGGCAGGGTGCACCGCTCGACGAGCTTCGCCACGCCGCCCTTGGCCGTGTGCTCCATCAGGACGATGACCCGGCGCGCGCCGTGCACCAGGTCCATCGCGCCGCCCATGCCTTTGACCATCTTGCCGGGGATCATCCAGTTGGCCAGGTCACCGCGCTCGCTGACCTGCATGGCGCCGAGGACCGCGGTGTCGACGTGGCCGCCGCGGATCATCCCGAAGGACAGCGCCGAGTCGAAGAACGCGGCGCCCGGCAGCACCGTGACGGTCTCCTTGCCGGCGTTGATCAGGTCGGGGTCGACCGCGTCCGGTGCCGGGTACGGGCCGACGCCGAGGATCCCGTTCTCCGACTGGAGCACCACGTGTACCCCGGCCGGCAGGAAGTTCGGGATCAGGGTGGGCAGGCCGATGCCGAGGTTGACGTACTCGCCGTCGGTCAGCTCGGCCGCGGCGCGCTGCGCCATCCGGTCGCGGGTCCAGGGCATCAGGCTTCTTCCTTCGGCGCGGCGCTCGCGGCGGACACGGTGCGCTTCTCGATCCGCTTGTCGGCGGCCTGGCTCGGGCTGAGCAGCACGACGCGCTGTACGAAGACGCCCGGCAGGTGCACCTCGTCCGGGTCCAGCCCACCCGGCTCGACGAGCTGCTCGACCTGTGCGACGGTGATCCGGCCGGCCATCGCGGACAGCGGGTTGAAGTTGCGCGAGGACTTCGAGAAGACCAGGTTTCCGTGCCGGTCGCCCTTGGCCGCGTGTACGAGTGCGTAGTCGGTCACGATGCCGCGTTCGAGCACGTAGCGCCAGCCGTCGAACTCGCGCACCTCCTTCGGCGGGGAGGCCAGCTCCACCGAGCCGTCCGGCGCGTACCGCAGCGGCAGGCCGCCGTCCGCGACCTGGGTGCCGACGCCGGCCGGGGTGAAGAAGGCCGGGATGCCGCAGCCGCCGGCGCGCAGCCGCTCGGCCAGCGTGCCCTGCGGGATCAGTTCGAGCTCCAGCTCGCCGGCCAGGTACTGGCGGGCGAACTCCTTGTTCTCGCCGACGTATGAGCCGGTCACCCGGGCGATCCGGTGCGCGGCGAGCAGCACGCCGAGGCCGCCGCCGTCCACGCCGCAGTTGTTCGACACCACCGACAGCCCACTCGGGCCGGCCGCGTACAGGGCATCGATCAGCACGTTGGGCACGCCGCTCAGGCCGAAGCCGCCCACCGCGATCGAGGCTCCGTCGGGGATGTCGGCCACCGCCTGTTCGGCCGAGGCCACCACCTTGTCCATCCGCTCACTCCCGCTGCCGCCTCGTGCGGGGGCGGCGCCGTCGGCGGGGCCGGACCCCTTGAGTGTGTTCGCCTGGTGAACTAAAGTTCATATTCGGCTGCCCTGAGTCTGCTTCTCCGGGGCGCGGGTTGTCAACGGGAGGGGCGATGGACGCAGGCGTGGCGAGTGGCGGGGAAGGCACGGTGCCGGAGCGGGTGCACGACCGGGTTCCCGGGCGCGTGCCCGAGTCGGTCGCGCCGCTGGAGCGCGGTCTGGCGGTCCTGCGCGCGGTGTGCGCGAGCCCGCGCGAGGCGGTACGGCCGGGTGAGCTGGCGCGTATCACGGGGCTGGCGCGCTCGACCGTCGACCGCGTGCTCAGTACCCTGACGCACCTGGACTATCTGCGTACTGACGGACGCGAGGTCGCACTCGCGCCGCGCGCGATGGAGTTCGGCGCGGCGTACCTGTCGGGCAGCGCGCTGCCCGCCGCGCTCGAACCGGCGGCGGTGCGGCTGGCCGACGAACTGGACGAGTCGGTCTCGATCGCGGTTCCGGACGCGGACGGCGCCCGGTTCGTCGTGCAGGTCACCCGGCGGCGCGCGATGTCGCCGGCGTTCCGGGTCGGCGACCTGCTGCCGGCCGAGCGGTGCGCGGCCGGGACGCTGTTCGCCGCGCAGTGGACGGCCGGGCAACGCGCGCGGTGGCGGGCCAGAATCGCGGCCGGTGACGCGGTGGACCCGGCGTATCCGGCGCTGCCGCCGGTGGCCGGCCACTGGCGGCCGGAGCAGATCGAGTCAGCGTTCGACGAGCGGGTTTCCCAGGCGCGGCAAGCAGATTGGGCGATCGACGATCAGCTGATCGAGCCGGGACTCATCGCGGTCGCGGCGCCGATCCGCGCGACGCCGGACGGTCCGGTCATCGCGGCGCTCAGCGTGGTCAGCCACACCAGCCGGCACTCGGCCGATGCGCTGTGCGGTCACGCGCTGGCCCAGATCCAGGAGTGCGCGCGGCAGATGGAGACCACGCTGCGCATGCCGCGCACGCCGCGGCCGGATCGGGTCGGGCCGGTCGGAGCCGCGCGCGCGTCCGTCGACGAGCCGAAGAAGGAGCTGGGACCGCACTATCTTCGCTCCCTGGCTCGCGGCCTGTCCGTGCTGACCGCACTGGGCGCCGGACCCGGCGGGATGACGCTGAGCGCGGTCGCCGAGGTGGCCGGGCTGCCGCGCGCGACGGTACGCAGGGCCCTGATCACGCTGTCCGAGGAGGGCTACGTACACCACACCGACCCGGCGGGCCGGCTTTTCGCGCTCGCGCCGCGCGTGCTCGAACTCGGATACGCCCGGCTTTCCGCGCGCGGCATCGAAGCTCTCGTGCACCCGCATCTGGTCTGGCTGACCGGGCAGGTGCGCGAGTCGGCGTCGGTCGCGGTGCTCGGCGGCGAGGACATCTCGTACGTCGCGAGGGTCGCCACGCACCGGATCATGC
>JBOHCW010000121.1:0-3083 GCA_050725375.1 Actinocrinis sp.
CAGCGACGAGTACCCGGTGCCGAAGTAGTCCAGCGACAGGCGCACGCCCAACGCCTCCAGGCCGCCTAACGTGGCGGCGGCGCGCTGCGGGTCCTCCAGCAGTACGCGCTCGGTGATCTCCAGCTGCAGCGCGCTCGGCGGCACGCCGTACTTGAGCAGGCCGGCCTGGATCGCCGGGACGAAGCCGGGCCAGTGGATGTCGCGCATCGAGACGTTGACCGCGATCGGCACGGCCAGGCCCGCGCGCCACCAGCGCGCCGCCTGCTCCAGGGCCCGCTCGACCACGTACGCGGTCAGCTTCGGCATGAGGCCGGTCTGCTCGGCCAGCTCGACGAACTCCTCCGGGTTGACCTGGCCGCGGGTCGCGTGCCGCCAGCGCACCAGGCCCTCGAAGCCGACCACCTGGCCGGTCGCGAAGGCCACCTTCGGCTGGTAGTGCAGCTGCACCTCGCCGGCCTCCAGTGCCCGGCGCAGATCGCCGAGCAGGGCCAGCCGGTCGGGGGTGTTGCGGTCGCGCCCGGCCTCGTACAGGGCGACCACCGAGCGGGACTTCTTGGCCAGGTACATCGCCACGTCGGCGCGCTGCAGCAGCTGTTCGAACTCCTCGGCGTGGTCGGGGTACAGCGCGACGCCGACCGAGACCTCCAGGTCGAGGGTGATGCCGTGCAGCGGGAACGAGTTGGAGAACATGTCGGCGATCTTGTGCGCGATCTCGACCGCCGTCGCCTCGTCCTCGACGCCGGGCAGCAGCACGGCGAACTCGTCGCCGCCGAGCCGGGCCACCGTGTACTGCGGGTCGATCGCGCCCCTGAGCCGGTCGGCCACCACGCGCAGCAGCTGATCGCCCATCAGGTGGCCGAGCGTGTCGTTGACCTCCTTGAACCGGTCCAGGTCGAGCAGCAGCAGCCCGACCTGGCTGCCGGTGCGCGCGGCCTCGGCCAGCGCCTGCTCGCCGTTCTCGCGCAGGAACTTGCGGTTGGGCAGCTCGGTCAGCTCGTCGTGGTTCGACTCCCACTCGCGCTCCCGGCCGGCCTCGGCGTTGCCGTGCACGATCAGCAGCACCGGCAGGAACAGCGGCAGCAGTCCGGGGTCGCTCAGGCCCACCGAGCCGACCAGCGGCGCGAGCACCACCATCGCGCCGGTCGCGCGCACCTGGTGCAGCGCCTCGTGCCGGATCTGCTCGGACATAGAGACGCCGCGCGAGAGCGTGATGGCGCCCCAGACGAACAGGTGATTGGCCGCGGCGTACACGATCCCGGCCGCCACCAGCGCGATCGAGCGGTGCCAGCCGAGGCTGCCGCCCACCTCGACCGGCTCGTGGAAGAACAGGCCGAACACCAGTCCGCCCAGGCCCAGGGAGACCGAGTACTGAGTCACGTTGAAGACGGCGCGCCACCAGGCGTGCCGGTTGACGATGCCGCAGACCACGACCGCCCCGGCCTGCGCGAGCACCGCGGCGTGCCAGCCGGACAGGCCCATCAGCGCGAGGGCGAAGGCGACCGCCGTGGTCGAGCCGTCGTTGCCGTGCCGGGCCAGCACCGGGCGCAGCTCGCCGACCACCACCAGCAGCCCGAGCAGCCAGGCCGCCCCGGCGCCGCGCAGGTGTCCGACTCCGAAGTCGCCGGCGACCCGGGCCGCGGCGTAACCGATCACCGAGGCGCCGGCGATGTTGATGACCGCCAGGTAGGCGCGGAACGCGAACGGGCGCGCGAAAGCGTCGGTACGGCTCGCCTCCTGCGCCATGCGCCCCTCGCCTGGTCTCTCACCCGCCGCGCGGCCGACACCGGCCGTCGTCGCGGCGAGTGCCCACCGGATCCGATCGTCCCAGGTTATTCGCAAGGCTCGTACTCGGGCGAGGGTTTGCCGCAGATCGTGACTCAAACAGGCCCGATCGACATTGGCCGGATTACGCCGCCCGCCACGGGGAAAGCAATGTGGCGGACGACGCACCCTCGTAGTCGGGCCCTATTCACCCGCCTCCAGCGCGGCGACGTCCAGCGCCTCCCCGTCCCGCTCGTCGGCCGCCTCCGGCTCGGGACCCTCGTCAAGCAGCCTGCGGAAACCGGCCTCGTCGAGCACTGGGACGCCCAATTCGACGGCCTTGTCATGCTTCGAGCCCGGATTGTCCCCGACCACCACGTACGAGGTCTTCTTCGAGACCGAGCCCGACACCTTCGCGCCGGCCGCCTGCGCCGCGTCCCGGGCGCCGTCGCGGGTGAATCCCTCCAGCGTGCCGGTGATCACCAGGGTGAGTCCGGCCAGCGGTTTGGGCCCGGAGTCGGCCGGCACGGCCGGATCGACCCCGGCGGCGAGCCAGCGATCGACGATCTGCCGGTGCCAGTCCACGGCGAACCACTCGACGATGGACTGCGCGATGGTCGGCCCGACCCCGTCGATCGCGGCCAACTCCTCCACCGACGCCTCGGCCACCCCGCGCAGGGAGCCGACCACGCGGGCGATCTCGCGGGCCGCGCTCGGCCCGACGTGTCTGATGGACAGCGCGACCAGGTAACGCCACAGGTCACGGGTCTTGGCCCCGGCCAGCTGCTCGATCAGCTGCTCGGTGGTCTTGGTCGGCACCGAGGGCTTCTTGGGCGTGGGCTTGGTGTAGAAGTACGGCACCAGCTCGCGGGCGCCGTCCTCGGCGTCCTTGCCGCGGGCCTGCTGGTACATCTGCGGGGCGGCCAGCGCCTCCACGGTCAGGTCGAACAGGCCGCCCTCGTCGCTCAGCGGCGCGTCTCCCGCGTCCGGCTGGGTGAGCGCGATCGCCGCCTCGTACCCGAGCGCCTCGATGTCCAGTGCGCTGCGGCCGGCCAGATATCCGACCCGCTCGCGGATCTGGCCCGGACAGTAGCGGGCGTTCGGGCAGCGCAGGTCGATCTCGCCCTCCTTCTGGGCGGCGATCGGGGTGTCGCAGTCGGGGCAGCGCTGCGGCATCACGAACGGCTTCTCGGTGCCGTCACGCAGGTCGGCGACCGGTCCGACGATCTCCGGGATCACGTCCCCGGCCTTGCGCAGGATCACCGTGTCGCCGATCAGCACGCCCTTGCGCTCGACCACCTCCTGGTTGTGCAGGGTGGCGA
>JBOHCW010000122.1:0-6602 GCA_050725375.1 Actinocrinis sp.
TGACTGGTCTGTGTAACTTCACAGCAATCAGTTGCCGAACCATGCAATTCGCTGCGGGGATCTGGCGGCCCGTGGTAAAGGCGGCCAGGGCGGACATCGTGCCGGAATACCGGGCACTATGCGGGGAGCGGGCCAATCACTGAAGGTCTGTCAATAAATTGCACTGCGGCATCGATTTCTTGCCATCCACAGTTCTGCTCTGTACGTTGGTACGCAACGGCTCGCGTCCGCGGCGTGGTGTCGTCAACTTCCCCGAAGCAGTCAGGAGTGCCGCACCGTGACCGTGCCCGGCTCGACTACGGCGCCGTGGTGGCGCGACGCGGCGATCTACCAGGTGTACGTGCGCAGTTTCGCCGACGGCAACGGCGACGGCGTCGGCGACCTGCGCGGCGTGCGTGACCACCTGGACTACCTGAGCGACCTGGGCGTCGACGCGATCTGGCTCAACCCCTGGTACCCCTCGCCGATGGCCGACGCCGGCTACGACATCGCCGACTTCCGCGACATCGACCCGGTCTTCGGCTCCCTCGCCGACGCCGACGCGCTGATCGCCGAGGCGCACGAGCGCGGCATCCGCGTGATCATCGACGTGGTCCCCAACCACGGCTCGGACCGCCATCCGTGGTTCCAGGCCGCGCTGGCCGCCGCGCCGCGCTCGCCGGAGCGCTCCCGCTTCTGGTTCCGGCCCGGCCGCGGCCCCGGCGGCGACCTGCCGCCGAACAACTGGGTCTCGCACTTCGGCGGCCCGGCCTGGACCAGGGTCACCGAGGCCGACGGACGTCCGGGCCAGTGGTACCTGCACCTGTTCGCCTCGCAGCAGCCCGACTTCAACTGGGACAACGCCGAGGTGCGCGCCGAGTTCCTCGACATCCTGCGCTTCTGGCTGGACCGCGGCGTGGACGGCGTGCGGATCGACTCGGCCGCGATCCTCGTCAAGGACCCGTTCCTGGCAGACGCCGACCCCGACGCGCCTGAGGACGCCCCGCACCCCTATACCGACCGCGACGGCATCCACGAGATCTACCAGGAGTGGCGCCGGGTCGCCGACGGCTACCCAGGCGGCCGGGTGCTGATCGGCGAGATCTGGCTGCCCGACCCGCGGCGCTTCGCGCTGTACCTGCGGCCTGACGAAATGCACAGCGCGTTCAACTTCGACTTCCTGTCCGCGCCGTGGGACGCCGGCGAGCTGCGCCGCGTGATCGACGAGACCCTCGCCGCGCACGCCCCGGTCGGCGCCCCGGCCACCTGGGTGCTGTCCAATCACGACGTGACCCGGCACGTGACCCGCTACGGCCGCGCCGACACCACCTTCGCCTTCACCGACCGCCGGCACGGCCAGGCCCTCGACCTGGAGTTGGGCACCCGCCGGGCGCGCGCCGCCGCGCTGCTCACGATGGCCCTGCCCGGCGCGGTGTACGTCTACCAGGGCGAGGAGCTGGGCCTCTGGGAGGTGGAGGACCTGCCCGACGAGGTGCGTCAGGACCCGATGTGGCACCGCACCGCCGGCGCCGACCCCGGCCGTGACGGCTGCCGCGTGCCGCTGCCGTGGTCCGGCTGGGCGCCGCCGTTCGGTTTCAGCCCGCCCGAGGCGGCCGGCCGGCCCTGGCTGCCGCAGCCCTCGGCGTGGAAGGACTACACGGTCGAGGCCGAGTCACAGGACCCTGTCTCGATGCTGCGTCTCTACCGGGACGCGCTGCGCCTGCGCCGCGCCGAGCCCGCGCTGCGCAACGAGCGCGAGCCGATGCGCTGGCTGCCCTCCGCGCCCGGCGTGCTCGCGTTCACGCGCGGCGACGAGGTGGCCTGCGTGGTGAACCTCTCCGACACGCCGGCCGAGCTGCCCGCGCACGAGAGCGTGCTGCTCGCGAGCGAGCCGCTGCGCGACGGCCTGCTCCCGCCGGACACGGCCGTCTGGCTGCGCCTCAGCTGACGCCGCGGCAGGCCGTCCGCACACTCTCCGCACATTCTCCGCGCACCCTCCGCACACTCTCCGCAGCACCCCGATCCGTCGTCACGGGCGCCGGGAACGTGCGGCTTCACTGAACCCGGCTCACGGGCTGACGAGCACCTTGAGCTGGTCTCCGGTCGGATTCACCAGCACGTCGAATCCCTGGGTGACCACGGCGTCGAGCGGGATGCGGGCGGTGACCACCTTCTCGATCGGATACTTCCCGGACGCCGCGAGGCGGATGATGCGCGGCCAGTCGGTGATCCGGTAGCACCACGTGCCGATCAGGGACAGGTCCTTCTCGGACAGGGCCATCGCGTCGATCGTGGCCGGCTTGGTGTGCAGACCGGTCTGGACGACGGTTCCCGCGCGGCGCACGGCGCCGATGCAGGCGTTCAGCCCGGGCCCGGATCCGGAGCATTCGATGGCGACGTCGACGCCCAGGCCGTCGGTCAGCTCGGCGAGCGCGGCCGCGAACCCCGGCGCGGTCGGGTCGAGCACCGGGCCCACGCCGAGGCCGCGGGCGATCTCGGCGCGGTGCTCGTTCGGCTCGGCGATCACCACGATCCCGGCGCCGATCGCGTTCGCGTAGAGGGCGGACAGCGCTCCGACCGGTCCGGCGCCGGTCACCAGGACGACGTCGCCGCCCATCACCCGCCCGCGATCCACGCCGTACGCGGCCACGGACGCCGGTTCGACGACCGCCGCGGCCGCGTCCGACAGGGCGTCGGGCACCTTCGCGACCTGATACTCCTTGACCACGGCGTAGCGCGCGAGCCCCCCGGTCTCGGCACTCAGGCCGGTGCATGCGAACCGCACGCACAGGTGTCCCTGGCCGCGGCGGCAGAAGTAGCAGCGCCCGCACACGATGGCGGGCATGATCGCCACCCGGTCGCCGACCGACACGTCGCCGACGGCCGCGCCGGTCTCGACCACCCGGCCGCCGAACTCGTGCCCGAGGGTCTGCGGGATCGTCACGCCGGTCAGCGGATGCGGGGAGGTCGGCGTGACGATCGGGCCGACCACGTACTCGTGCAGGTCGGTGCCGCAGATGCCGCACATCGAGACCTCGACGAGGACCTCGTCGTCGGCGTGCAGGACGGGCTCGGGGACCTCCTCGACGCGGATGTCCTTCTGTCCGTGGTAGCGAGCGGCGCGCATGGTGTCCTTCCGGGATGAGCGGCTGGGCGGCTTCGGGTCAGGCGGAGAGGCGGGTGTGTCCGCGCGCCTGGGTGTAGATCGCGGCGGCCACCAGGATCAGGATGCCCTGGAAGAAGTACTGCCAGGTCTGGCTCAGGTTCAGGAACGTGGTGGCGTTGAGGATCTGCTGGATCAGGGCGGCTCCGAGCAGCGTGCCGATGAACGAGCCGCGCCCGCCCAGCAGGCTCGCGCCGCCGAGGACCACGGCGGTGATGCTGGTGAGGGTGAACGTGACGCCCTGGGTCGGGTCGCCGACGCCGATCTGCGCCATGAGCAGCAGCGCTCCGACGAAGGTGAGCAGCCCGCAGGCGACGTACGCCAGGACGTGCGTGCGGTTGACCCGCACGCCCAGTCGGTGCGCGGACTGCTCGTCGGAGCCGACGGCGCGCAGTTCGCGGCCCCAGCGGGTGAAGCGCAGCGCGAGTTCGAGCCCGATCGCGACCACCACGGCGACCAGGAACGCGATCGGGAACGAGCCGACGTTCTTGGTCAGCACGTCGGTCACATGGCTGTTGATGTATCCGCCCTGGAAGGGGCGCAGCAGCAGCGAGACGCCCTGTAGGCCGATGTAGAGCGTGAGCGTCGCGGCGACCGCGGTGAAGCCGCCGAACCGGACCAGCAACCCGTTGACCAACCCCGACGCGGCGCCCACCCCCGCCATCAGCACCAGGGCGCCGAAGATCACGATCCCCGATTTGCCGTCGTTGACGAAGAAGGACGCGATGACCACCAGCAGGCCGGCCAGCGGGCCGACCGACAGGTCGATCCCGCCGGTCATGATCACGATCTGCTGGCCCATGCTGATGAAGGCGAGCGCCGTCATCAGGATGAGCACCGCGCTGACGTTGAACGGCGCGAGATAGCGGGCGTTCTGCGAATAGGTGTAGGCGGCCAGCGCGGCGATCACGACGGCGAGGATGATGCTCGGCGCGTAGTCGCCCCGGGCCAGCTTGCCGAGCCGCTCGAACAGCGAGAGCTTCGCGTTCGCCGGGCGCTGGCGTTCCCGGCGCTCCGGCCGGCGCGCGTCGTGCCGCACCGCTGTGGCCTGCACGACGCAGGTGGTGATGTTCTCCTCGGTGACCTCGTCGCCGGCCAGCTCGCCGACGACGTGCCCGCGCGAGAAGATCAGCACGCGGTCGCAGAGCCCTTCGAGTTCCTTGGCGTCGGAGCAGACGACCAGGACCGGCACGCCCTCGCGCGCCACCCGGCGCATGATCTCGTAGATCTCCGAGCGGGCGCCGACGTCCACGCCCTGGGTCGGCTCGTCGGCCAGCAGCATCTTCGGCGCGGCGAGCAGCGCGCGGGCCATGACGACCTTCTGCTGGTTGCCGCCGGACAACGCCATCACGTTCGCGTCGGGCGAGGCGGTCTTGATGGCGAGGTTGCCGATCTCCTCGCGCACGGCGAGGTGTTCGCGGCTGCGGCTGACGATCCCGAACCGGGAGACGGCGGGCAGCGCGGCGACGGCGGCGTTCTCGCGCACCGACATGGCCCGCATCAGGCCTTCGCGGTGCCGGTCGGCGGGCATGTACGCGACGGCTCGGCCCAGATCCCGCCGATTGACGCGCTCACCGGCCAGCGCCACCGGACCGGTGGAGGGGCGCAGCCCGGCCAGCGCGCGCAGGAAGTCGCTCTGTCCGTTGCCGACGATGCCGGCCAGCCCGACGATCTCGCCGCGCCGCGCGCTCAGCCGCACGTCGCCGAATCCGTCGCCGCTCATGCCGTCCACGTGCAGCACCGGGCTCTGGTCCTGGTGCGGCGCGGGCTTGTCGGGGAAGGTCGAGGCCAGTTCGCGGCCGACGATCAGCCGCAGCATCTCGGCGTCGGTCAGCTCGGCGACCGGCGCGCTGCCGCGGCTGCGGCCGTCGCGCAGCACCGTTACCTCGTCGGCGATCTGCCGCACCTCGGCCAGCCGGTGGGTGATGTAGACCACGGCCGTGCCGCGCGCCGCGGCCTCGCGGATCTGGGCGAACAGGATCTCGCTCTGGTCCGCGCCCAGCGGCGCGGTCGGCTCGTCGAGGATCAGGACGCTGGGTTCCAGCGCGATGGCCTTGGCGACCTCCAGCAGCTGCTTCTGCGCGACGCTCAGCTGCTCGACCCGGTCGCTCAACCGCACGTGCGAGCCGATCCGGGCCAGCAGGGCCGCCATCCACTCGCGCTGGTCGCCTATCGTCTTGACCAGCGAGCTGGGGATGGCGATGCGCAGGTTCTCCGCGACGGTCATGTCCGGCAGCACGGCGGGGTGCTGGTGCACGATCGCGATGCCGTGCCGGGTCGCCAGATCGGGGTTGTACGCCTCGACGGCCGTGCCGCCGATCACGATGCGGCCCTCGTCCGGGCGGGTCGAACCGCAGGCGACGGCCATGAGCGTCGACTTGCCGGCGCCGTTCTCGCCGAGAAGCGCGTGCACCCGGCCCGAGCGGATCTCGAGCGAGACGTCCGCCAGTGCTCGGACCACGCCGAACGACTTGCTGATGCCCTCCAGCCGAAGAGCGGGGGCCTGGGTATCCGGGGACACGGTTTCTCCTCGATTCCGCGGTGTTTCTCAGGTCGGGCCGTGGTGCTTCGCAGGGGGCTGTGAAGCAGCACAGGGGTGAGGCGGATCGGTGGCGGAGGGCGGTCACGCCACCGATCCGAGCGCGTTACTTCTTCAGCGCGGCGTTCTGCTGCGCTTCGGTCAGGTTCGCCGAGACGAACGCGTCGGGCGGCAGGCTCGACACGCACTTGACCGGGTTGGGCTGGCCGCTGACCGAGTCCTCGAAGGCGGTCTGCGGATAGACCGCGGAGCTCGGCGCCGTGCCGCCGGTCGCCTTGGCCACCGCGAAGTCGATGGCCAGCTGGGACATGGCGTTCTGCGAGGAGACGGTGAACAGCTTGAAGCCCGGGTCGGCGGACTGCATGGACTTCCAGTCGCAGGCCAGCTGGTTGGAATCCTCGGTGGCCACCGCCGGCACCTTGCGCCCGGCCTGGGTGAACGCCGGGAACGAGCTGGCCAGCGCCGCGCCGAAGTCGGTGGTGATCGCGTCGATCTGCGGGTTCTTGGCGAGCGCGGCGGTGATCACCTTCTGCGTGGTCGCCGGGTCCCAGTTGGTCACCTCGTAGGGCGTGGTGCCGACGAAGTGGATGTCCGGGTAGTTCTTGAAGACGCTCTGCATGCCGTTGTACTCGTCAAGGCTCTGCGAGTTGGCCGGCGGCCCGCCGAGGTTGAGCACGTTGCCCTTGCCGTTGAGCACCTTGACCAGCCAGTTCGCCCACAGCACCCCGGCCTGGGTGAAGTCGGTGCTGATGAAGTAGTTGTAGTCCTGCCCCGCGGTGCCGCCCGGGCTGACCCGATAGGGGACGGTGACCACGCCGGCCTTGTAGGCGCTGCGCAGCGCGGGCAGCATCGCCGGGCCGGCGTCGGGGAACACGACCATCGCGCCCACGCCCTTGGCCACCAGCCCTTGGACGTCCGAGA
>JBOHCW010000123.1:0-9730 GCA_050725375.1 Actinocrinis sp.
GGCGGGCGTCATGTCGATCGGGGATGGGCTCGCGGTCGCGTTCAAGATCGAATCGCACAATCACCCGAGCGCCGTCGAGCCGTACCAGGGCGCCGCGACCGGCGTCGGCGGCATCGTGCGCGACATCCTGACCATGGGCGCCCGGCCGATCGCCGTGATGGACCCGCTGCGCTTCGGCGCGGCCGACGCCGCGGACACCCATCGGGTGCTGCCCGGCGTGGTGCGCGGCATCGGCGGCTACGGCAACTCGCTCGGCCTGCCGAACATCGGCGGCGAGGTCGTCTTCGACCCCTGTTACGCGGGCAACCCGCTGGTCAACGCGCTCGCGGTCGGCGTGCTGAAGAAGAGCGAGATCAAGCTCGCCCAGGCCCACGGCCCCGGCAATCAGGTCGTGCTGTTCGGCGCGCGCACCGGCGGCGACGGCATCGGCGGCGCCTCCGTGCTGGCCTCGGCCACCTTCGACGACGACAAGCCCGCCAAGCGCCCGGCGGTGCAGGTCGGCGACCCGTTCATGGAGAAGGTCCTGATCGAGTGCTGCCTGGAGATCTTCGCCGAGGACCTGGTCATCGGCATCCAGGACCTCGGCGCGGCCGGACTGTCCTGCGCGACCACCGAGCTGGCCGCCGCCGGGCTGCAGAGCGTCGGGGTCGGCGGCATGGACGTGCGGCTCGACCTCGCCCCGCTGCGCGACGCGACGCTGGTGCCCGAAGAGATCCTGATGAGCGAGTCGCAGGAGCGGATGATGGCGGTGGTCACCCCCGCCGACGTGCCGCGCTTCTTCGAGCTGTGCGAGAAGTGGGACGTCACCGCGACCGTCATCGGCACCGTCACCGACACCGGCCGGCTGCGGATGACCTGGCACGGCGAGACGATCGTCGACGTCGACCCGCGCACCCTCGCACACCAAGGGCCGGTCTACCAGCGCCCCTACCACCGCCCCTCCTGGCAGGACGCCCTGCAGGCCGCGACGCCGGACACGCTCAGCCGCCCGAAGACCGGCGACGAACTGCGTGAGACCGTGCTGCGGATGGTGGCCAGCCCGAACCTCGCCGACAAGCGCTGGGTGGTCGAGCAGTACGACCACCGGGTGCGCGGCAACACCGCCCTCGCGCACGGCGAGGACTCCGGCATGCTGCGGCTCGACGAGCAGTCCAATCTCGGCATCGCGCTGGCCACCGACGGCAACGGCCGCTACACCAAGCTCGACCCGTACACCGGCGCGCAGCTCGCGCTGGCCGAGGCGTACCGCAACGTCGCCGCGACCGGCGCCAAGCCGCTGGCGGTGACCGACTGCCTCAACTTCGGCTCCCCCGAGGACCCCGAGGTCATGTGGCAGTTCGCCGAGGCCACCCGCGGTCTGGCCGACGGCTGTCGGCTGCTGGGCACCCCGGTGACCGGCGGCAACGTGTCGTTCTACAACCAGACCGGCGACGCGGCGATCCACCCGACCCCGATCGTCGGGGTGCTCGGCGTGATCGACGACGTGACCCGGCGCACCCGTACCGCCTTCGAGCAGGACGGCGACATCGTGCTGCTGCTCGGCGATACGCGCGACGAGTTCGGCGGCTCCGAGTGGGCGCACGTCGTGCACGGCCACCTCGGCGGCCTGCCGCCGCGGGTCGACCTGGAGCGCGAGCGGCTGCTGGCCGAGGTGCTGATCGCCGGTTCGCGCGACGGCATGCTCTCCTCGGCGCACGACCTGTCCGACGGCGGCCTGATCCAGGCGCTGGCCGAGTCGGCGCTGCGCGCCGGGCACGGCGTCCGCGTCGTGCTGCCGGACGGCGTGCTCGACCAGGTCGGCGGCGACCCGTTCGCCGCCCTGTTCTCCGAGTCGGCCGGCCGCGCGGTGGTGTCCGTGCCGCGCGGCGAGGAGCTGCGGTTCACCGACATGTGCCGGTTCCGCGGCCTGCCGGTCGCGCGGATCGGCGTGGTCGACGGCGACGCGGTCGAGGTGCAGGGCCAGTTCTCGATCCCGCTCGACGAGCTGGGGCGGGCGCACACCGGCACCTTCCCGGCGCTGTTCGGCTGACCGGCCGCCGCGACCAGCGATCGACAGGCGAGCCGATGGACCGTCAGGAGCTGACCGCCGCCCGCGCCGGGCTCGTCCCCGGTGACCGGGCGGCGCTCGGCGCGCTGATCAAAGCAAGCGTGCGCGCCTTCGCCGAGCAGAGTCCGGGCCACGCGGTCGAGCTGCGCGTACCGCCGCACATCGCGGTCCAGTGCATCGACGGGCCCCGGCACACCCGCGGCACTCCGCCGAACGTGGTCGAGCTGGACGCCGGCACCTGGCTGGACGTCGCGACCGGCGCGCTGAACTGGCAGGACGCGGTGGACGACGGCCGGATCAGCGCCAGCGGACCACGCAGCGACCTGTCCGCATACCTGCCACTGCCCGATCAGGAGCCCGATCGAGAACCCGATCAGGAGAACGCGTGATGACCTGCCACGTCAAACGGTGCGACGCCACACGCGCGCGCAGCGCCGACCATGGAATGCACGGGGCAATATCAACCGACGGTCGGACTATCGCCGCCCATCACGTAAGCTGGAAGACGTGACTCGCCCCGACGGACGTCTCTCCCACGAAACCTTCGCCGACGAGAAAGGCCCGCAGGACGCCTGCGGAGTCTTCGGAGTATGGGCGCCGGGGGAGGAAGTCGCCAAGCTCGCCTACTTCGGCCTGTACGCCCTCCAGCACCGTGGCCAGGAGTCGGCCGGCATCGCCGTCTCGAACGGCGGCCAGATCCTGGTGTACAAGGACATGGGCCTGGTCTCCCAGGTCTTCGACGAGGCCACCCTCGGCTCGCTCAAGGGGCACCTCGCGGTCGGCCACACCCGCTACTCCACCACCGGCTCCTCGGTGTGGGAGAACGCCCAGCCGACCTTCCGGGCCACCGCCGCGGGCGCGCTGGCCCTCGGCCACAACGGCAACCTGACCAACACCGCCGAGCTGGCCCGCCTGGTCTCCGAGGCCCGGGCCAACGGCGACCTGTTCGGCAAGGACCGCGGCGCCACATCGGACAGCGACCTGATGACCGAGCTGCTGGCCAGCCGCAGCGACCTGCCGCTGGAACAGTCCGCGGCCGAGCTGCTGCCGCGCATCCGCGGCGCGTTCTCCCTGGTCTTCATGGACGAGAGCACGCTTTACGCGGCGCGCGACCCCCAGGGCATCCGCCCGCTGGTGCTCGGACGTCTCGAGCGCGGCTACGTCGTCGCGAGCGAGACCGCCGCGCTGGACATCGTCGGCGCCTCGTACGTGCGCGAGATCGAGCCCGGCGAGCTGATCGCCGTGGACGAGAACGGCCTGCGCAGCCGCCGGTTCGCGAAGGCCGAGCCGAAGGGCTGCGTCTTCGAGTACGTCTACCTTGCCCGCCCCGACACCGCCATCGCCGGCCGCTCGGTCAACGCCTCGCGGGTCGAGATGGGCCGCCGGCTCGCCGTCGAGCACCCGGTCGTCGCCGACCTGGTCATCCCGACCCCCGAGTCCGGCACCCCGGCCGCGATCGGCTACGCCGAGCGCTCCGGCATCGCGTACGGGCACGGCCTGGTCAAGAACGCCTACGTCGGGCGCACCTTCATCCAGCCGAGCCAGACCATCCGCCAGCTGGGCATCCGGCTCAAGCTCAACCCGCTGCGCGAGGTCATCGAGGGCAAGCGGCTGGTCGTGGTCGACGATTCGATCGTGCGCGGCAACACCCAGCGCGCGCTGGTGCGAATGCTGCGTGAGGCGGGCGCGCGCGAGGTACACGTGCGCATCTCCTCGCCGCCGGTCAAGTGGCCGTGCTTCTACGGCATCGACTTCGCCACCCGCGCCGAGCTGATCGCCAACGGGTTGAGCACCGAGGAGATCGCCGCCTCGCTCGGCGCGGACTCCCTCGGCTACATCTCGCTGGACGGCATGATCGAGGCGACCACCATCCCGGCCGACCGGCTGTGCCGCGCCTGCTTCGACGGGGTCTACCCGGTCGCGCTGCCTGACCCGGAGCAACTCGGCAAGCACCTGCTCGAAGTACCCGCCGCCGCGGCCTCCGCGCTCGCCCGCCCCTGACCAGCCGTCGGCCGCGCAGGTGAACCCGACCCGGCCGGCGACCGACCGACCGACCGAAGGACCGAACCAGCGTGACCGACAACCTGGCCCCCGGCGGCGCGACCTACGCGGCCGCGGGCGTCGACATCGAGGCGGGCGACCGCGCGGTCGAACTGATGAAGCAGTGGGTGCGCAAGGCCACCCGGCCCGAGGTGGTCGGCGGGCTCGGCGGCTTCGCCGGACTGTTCGACGCCTCGAAGCTGACCGCGTACCGGCGCCCGCTGC
Organism: Actinocrinis sp.; assembly: GCA_050725375.1. GTDB lineage: Bacteria > Actinomycetota > Actinomycetes > Streptomycetales > Catenulisporaceae > Actinocrinis. Next base: position 4,313 of record JBOHCW010000123.1, read on the forward strand.
TGGCCACCTCCACCGACGGCGTGGGCACCAAGGTCGCGATCGCGCAGCGGATGGACGTGCACCACACGATCGGGTTCGACCTGGTCGGCATGGTGGTCGACGACCTGGTGGTCTGCGGCGCAGAACCGCTGTTCATGACCGACTACATCGCGACCGGCAGGGTCGTGCCGGAGCGGGTGGCCGCGATCGTGCGCGGCATCGCCGAGGCTTGTGTCCAGGCCGGCTGCGCACTGGTCGGCGGTGAGACCGCAGAGCACCCCGGCCTGCTGGCCGCGGACGAGTACGACGTGGCCGGCGCGGCGACCGGCGTGGTTGAGGCGGACGCCCTGCTCGGCCCGGAGCGCATCCGGCCGGGCGACGCCGTGATCGCGCTGGCCTCCTCGGGCCTGCACTCGAACGGATACTCGCTGGTACGGCACGTACTGCTGAGCCAGGCCGGTTGGGCGCTGGACCGCGCGGTGCCCGAGTTCGGCCGCTCCCTCGGCGAGGAACTGCTGGAGCCCACCCGGATCTACGCGCTGACCTGCCTGGAGCTGGCCCGGCGGGTCGAGGTCCACGCGTACGCGCACATCACCGGCGGCGGCCTCGCCGCGAACCTGGCGCGGGTCATCCCGGCGGGCCTGCACGCCCGGCTGCGGCGCCCGACCTGGCGGCCGGCCCCGGTGTTCGACCTGGTGGGCACGGTCGGCCGGATCGAGCGCGCGGAACTGGAGCGCACGCTCAACATGGGCGTCGGCATGGTCGCGGTCGTCCCGGCCGGCGGGGCCGACGCGACGCTGGCCGCGCTGCGCGAACTGGAGCAGGACGCGTGGCTGCTCGGCGCGGTCGAGTCCGGTCCGAGCGCCGAAGCCGCGGGAACGGCCGCGCTCGAGGGTGACTACGCGCGCTGAGCCGTCGGTCAGTGTGGCGAATCTGACACTGCCGTCGGGGCGCGGCGGCGCCGAATCCGGGCACGCTGCGTACTGACGCGGCGTCAGGCCGTACGTCCGGTCGCCGCGATCAGCCGACACAAAAGGCGCTCAACCCGGGGGTCGAGCGCCTGAAGGCAGGTCAACCGGCGCGATAGCGGCCGTTGCCGTTGCCCCCGTGTGGACGGAGCGAGTCGTCCTCTTCTTCGTCCACGTCCTCTTCGTCCTCTTCTTCGTCCTCATCGTCCTGGTCCGTCCACGCCGCGTAGCGCTCGTCGAGGTCATGGTCCTCGATACCATTCGCCCGCGAGTTATCGACGCCCAGTTCAGACCGCAGACGATCCAAATCCGTCGCACCGCTGCTGTACTTCAGCTGGCGGGCGACCTTAGTCTGCTTGGCCTTGGCCCGGCCGCGCCCCATTGGCTCGACCCCCTCAACGACGGGGCGCTCACGGCCCCGGGTCTCGACACACGATCAACGACAACAGTCACTCACGCGACCGGCGCCTCGGTGGGGATCGCGGGACCGGTCACAAAGTCAAAGGTACCTGGTTCCCCGCCGGATCGGTACGGCACACAGGCCGCGATTTGAAGCAGCGAAACGGGGGCACCTCGCACGAGGATACAGTGCGCCGGCCTGCCAGGTCGATTTGGCACACGGACGGATCGCGGCGGCGTGGCAGACGGCGCCCGGGCGTCGGCCCGGCGACCGGTTCGCCCGGAGGCCGAACCGCTGCCGAACCGGACGCCGGGCGGCCGTCCCCAGGGACCGGGGTCCCCGGAAAAGGCCGCCCGCCACGCCGCCGCGTGACCGCCCGTGATCAGCCCTGGTGTCCGCGCCCGGCGCCCGGCAGCAGGATGCCGCGCAGCCGCGACACGTCACGCATCCGGTTCTCGGCGAGCCGGTCCGCGGCGGCCGCCGGCGGCACCCCGTCCTCGCCGGAGAGCTTCAGGATCGCCAGCATCGTGTCGTAGATGCCCTCGGCCCGCTTGCGGGCGCGCTCGAAGGAGAAGCCGCCCTCGTGCAGGTGGGCCGCCTCGTCGCCGACCTGGATCACGCCGCCCGCGTTGACCAGGTAGTCCGGGGCGTACAGCACGCCGCGGTCGGCCAGCGCCTTGTCGACGCCGGGGTGCGCGAGCTGGTTGTTCGCCGCGCCGCAGACGATCGAGGCGGTCAGTGTGTCGGCCGTCGCGTCGTCGAGGGCGCCGCCGAGGGCGCACGGCGCGTAGACGTCCAGGTCCGAGTGGATCAGCTCGTCGGTGGATCCGGCCACGTCCACCGAGGGATGCGTCGCGCGCACCCAGTCCAGCGCCGCGCCGCTCACATCGGTGACGACGATCCGCGCGCCGTCTTCCAGCAGATGCCCGATCAGGTGCCGGCCGACCTTGCCGACTCCCGCGATGCCGACCCGGCGGCCGGCCAGCGTCGGCTCGCCCCAGGTGGCCTTCGCACAGGCGCGCATGCCCTGGAAGACGCCGAAGGCGGTGAGGATCGACGAGTCGCCGGCGCCGCCGTTCTCCGGCGAGCGACCGGTGACGAACGTGCACTCGCGTGCGACGACGTCCATGTCAGGCACGTAGGTGCCTACGTCGCAGGCGGTGTAGTAACGCCCGCCGAGCGACTGGACGAAGCGGCCGTAGGCGCGCAGCAGCGCCTCCGACTTGTCCCGGGCCGGGTCGCCGATGATCACGGCCTTGCCGCCGCCGAGGTCGAGGCCGGCCAGGGCGTTCTTGTACGCCATGCCGCGGGCGAGGTTGAGGACGTCGGCCAGCGCGTCGGCCTCGGTCGGGTAGGGGTAGAACCGGGTTCCGCCGAGGGCCGGGCCGAGCGCGGTCGAGTGGATCGCGACGATGGCCCGCAGCCCGGTCGGCTCGTCGTGGCAGTACACGACCTGCTCGGGGCCGCCGGGCTGGAACGGGGAGGGGGAAGGCGTGGATACCGGGGCGCTTGTGGCGTCGGTGGTGGTCACTGCTCGGGCTCCTTTTCGAGTGCGCAGTCAAGCCTGGGCCCAGCGTAGAACCGCGCGGCCCCGACGCGGCGCCGCCGGGGGGTATCGCGGTCCTGAGTGGATCCATATGCTGTCACCGCGCTTGCGCCGGTTTAGCGGCTGCGCGCCGATGCTCGCGTTGCGTGACGGGCCGTCACTGTGTCGCTACTGTCCGCAAATGACTGTCTCGGGTGGTTCGGCGAAGTTGTGGGTCCTGTGTATCGATTTCATAGACTTCGCCGCCAAACCGCTCCGGATGGTGTAGTTCTAGTTCTTGAACGACAAGACGTTCGTCCGATCACCGACACGCCCATTTGCGGACAGCGGGGGCATGACGGGCCATCGGGGAGGATCCAGTCGAACCGGATCGCGAGAGCGGTCCGTTCTTGGAGGAGGCCGTTCATGACCGCGCGTACGCCCGAAGCGGAGCCGCTGCTGACCCCGGCAGAGGTTGCGACGATGTTCCGGGTGGACCCGAAGACGGTGACCCGCTGGGCCAAGGCCGGCAAGCTCACCTCGATCCGCACGCTCGGCGGGCACCGCCGATACCGCGAGGCCGAGGTCCGCGCCCTGCTGGCCGGTATTCCGGCACAGCGGGCAGACGGCTGAGCACGACGCTCGGCGCAGCAGCACTGAAGAGGGACCAGCCCACAAGAACTGGTGCACGACCGATCGGCCCGCGAGCAGACAGCGTGGGCCGGTCGGCTCACGCCCGAATACGCCGTGATGTGCTTTCCGACGCCCTTTGACGGTCCGCGTGCTCCGCGAGCATCGGCCTAGACGCCGAGTGCCTTGCGTACACGCTTCTCCGATACCGGGTACGCCGTCCCAATCTGTTGCGCGAACAGGCTGACGCGCAGTTCCTCAAGCATCCACCGCGCCTGACGCAGCTCGGCACTTGGTCGCCGTCCGCGCGGAACCCGCTCCAACGCCGCCTCGTACTCGGACTGCAACTGCCGGATCTTCGCCAGGTTCGCCTGGTCCCGGTACGGATCGTCCGCCATCTTGTCCAGTCGCTGCCCGAGCGCGCGCAGATAACGCGGCAGCTGGGACAGCTGCTCATACCCGGTCTCCGAGATGAAGCCGGAATGCACCAGCCCGGACAGCTGCGCGCGCGCGTCGTTCAGCGAGGGCAGCAGCGACAGGCTCACGGTGCCGCGCAGCCGCCGGTCCAACTCGTGCGAGGCCGCGAGGATCGCCGCCGCCAGCTTGACCACGGTCTCGGCGCTCTCGGCCAGGTCCTCGCGCACCTTGTCCCGCAACGCCGTGAAGCCCTCGGCGTTGCGGGCCGGGCCGCCGTGCCGATCGATCAGATGATCAGCCGCGCACGCGACGCAGTCCTCGAACAGCTTCGGCACCGGACCGTACGGGTTGTTGCCCAGCGCGAGCTTCTCCCGGTTGTCCAGCGCCGCGAGCATCGAGCGGTTCGGCGGCGCGATCGTCAACAGCAGCAGGCGGCGCGTGCCCTGCCGCATCGACTCCGCCTGCTCCTCGGCCGTGTCCAGCAGCTTCAAGCCGACCGTCGCGCCCTCGTCGACCAGCGCCGGATACGCCTTCATCGCCACGCCCTGCCGGTGCTGCTCGAAGGTCGGCGCGATCGTGCCGAACTCCCACGTGCGCAGCCCGGTGCGCTCCATGTCGTCGGCCGCGGCGGAGATCGACTCGCGCACCTTGGCCTTGAGCCGCAGCTTGAGCGCTTCGAGGTCCTTGTCCTCGGCGATCGCGCGGCCGCGTTCGTCGACGATCCGGAAGGTGATCTTCAGGTGGTCCGGCACCTTGTCCAGGTCCCAGTCCTCACGCGAGAGGCCCGTCGCGCCCATCCGGCGCATCTCCCGCTCGAGACCGTCCAGCAGCGCGCCCTCGCGCGCGGGAAGCCGGCCGAGCAGCGTCTTGGCGTAGTTCGGCGCGGGCACGAAGCTGCGCCGGATCGGCTTGGGCAGCGAGCGGATCAGCTCGGTGACCAGGTCCTCGCGCAATCCCGGGATCTGCCAGTCGAATCCGCCCGGCTCGGCCTGGTTGAGCACGGCGAGCGGGATGTGCGCGGTGACGCCGTCCGCGTCCGCGCCCGGCTCGAACTGGTAGGTCAGCTTGAACCGCAGCCGGCCCTGGCGCCACAAGTCCGGGTAGTCCTCCTCCAGTACCGCGCCGGCGTTCTGGTTGACCAGCATCGCCCGTTCGAAGTCCAGCAGGTCGGGCCGCTCCCGGCGCGCGTCCTTCCACCAGCGGTCGAAGTGCGCCGCCGAGACCACGTCCTTGCCGACCCGCTGGTCGTAGAACGCGAAGATCGTGTCGTCGTGCACGGCGATGTCCCGGCGCCGTGCCCGGTTCTCCAGCTCCTCGACCTCGCCGAGCAGCTTGCGGTTGCGCTGGTAGAAGTCGTGGTGTGTGCGCCACTCGCCCTGCACCAGTGCGTGCCGGATGAACAGCTCGCGGCTCAGTTCCGGGTCGATCAGGCCGTAGTTGACCCGGCGCTGGGCGATGATCGGGACGCCGTACAGCGTGACCTTCTCGTACGCCAGCAC
>JBOHCW010000124.1:0-3732 GCA_050725375.1 Actinocrinis sp.
CCATGGCGCAGCGGGAGGCACGGCATGGCGCGGACGCCGGCCGGCCCGGGCGGCCCGGCTGAGCGCCCGCGCGGTGAGGCCGACGGCCAGGGTGGCTCGCATCCGCCGCTGGTGCTTGATGAGGTGTCCCGGCAGATCGTCGAGCAGCTGCAGCAGGACGGGCGGCGGTCGCACGCGGCGATCGGGAAAGCGGTCGGGCTGTCCGAGGCCGCGGTGCGCCAGCGGGTCCAGAAGCTGCAGGACTCGGGCGTGATCCAGATCGTCGCGGTCACCGATCCGCTCACCGTCGGCTTCAGCCGGCAGGCGATGATCGGCGTGCGGTGCGAGGGTGACGTGGAGCCGGTCGCCGAGGCGCTGTCCGCGATGGCGGAGGTCGACTACGTGGTCTCCACCGCCGGGGCCTTCGACCTGCTGGCCGAGGTGGTCGCCGAGGACGACGACCAGCTGCTGGAGATCATCAACAAGCGGATCCGGGCGATCCCGCAAGTGCGCACCACCGAGAGCTTCGTCTACCTGAAGCTGCACAAACAGACATACACCTGGGGAACGAGATGAGCACGAGCCCGCAGTCCGAGTCGGCACCGAGCCGGTCGAGCGCGTACGACCACCTGTGGATGCACTTCACCCGCATGTCGTCGTACAAGGACGCCCCCGTCCCGACGATCGTGCGCGGCGAGGGCGCCTACATCTTCGACGACCAGGGCCGCCGCTACCTGGACGGCCTGGCCGGCCTGTTCGTCGTGCAGGCTGGGCACGGCCGGGTCGAGCTGGCCGAGGCCGCCTACAAGCAGGCCCAGGACCTGGCGTTCTTCCCGATCTGGTCGTACGCGCACCCGAAGGCGGTGGAGCTGGCCGAGCGGCTGGCGAACTACGCGCCCGGCGACCTGAACAAGGTCTTCTTCACCACCGGCGGCGGCGAGGCCGTCGAGACCGCGTGGAAGCTGGCCAAGCAGTACTTCAAGCTGACCGGCAAGCCGACCAAGTACAAGGTGATCTCACGCGCCGTCGCCTACCACGGCACGCCGCAGGGCGCGCTGTCGATCACCGGCCTGCCCGCGCTCAAGGCGCCGTTCGAGCCGCTCGTGCCGGGCGGGCGCAAGGTGCCGAACACGAACTTCTACCGCGCGGCCGAGATTTCCGGCGTCGCGGCGCTCGGCGAGGACCCGGTCGCCTTCGGGCGCTGGGCGGCCGACCGGATCGAGCAGGAGATCCTGTTCGAGGGCCCCGAGACGGTCGCGGCCGTCGTGTTGGAACCGGTGCAGAACGCCGGCGGCTGTTTCCCGCCGCCGCCCGGATACTTCCAGCGGGTGCGCGAGATCTGCGACAAGTACGACGTGCTGCTGGTCTCGGACGAGGTCATCTGCGCGTTCGGCCGGCTCGGCACCATGTTCGGCTGTGACAAGTTCGGCTACGTACCAGACATGATCACCTGCGCCAAGGGCATGACCTCCGGTTACTCGCCGATCGGCGCGTGCATCATCTCGGACCGGCTCGCCGAGCCGTTCTACCAGGAGGACAACACCTTCCTGCACGGCTACACCTTCGGCGGCCACCCGGTCTCCGCGGCCGTGGCGCTGGCGAACCTCGACCTGTTCGAGCGCGAAGGCCTCACCCAGCACGTCCTCGACTCCGAGAGCGCGTTCCTTCGCACGCTGCGGAAGCTGCACGACCTGCCGATCGTCGGCGACGTACGCGGCAACGGCTTCTTCTACGGGATCGAACTGGTCAAGGACAAGACGACCCGCGAAACGCTCACCGACGACGAGTGCGAGCGCGTCCTGTACGGCTTCCTGTCCAAGGCGCTGTTCGAGAACGGCCTTTACTGCCGCGCCGACGACCGGGGCGACCCGGTCGTGCAACTGTCCCCGCCGCTGATCAGCGACCAGCGGATCTTCGACGAGATCGAGCAGATCCTGCGCTCGGTCCTGACCGAGGCGTGGGCGCTCCTTTAGTGCCCGACCCCGCGCCAGTGTCCGCACCCGGCCGCGGTCCCGATTCCGGTCCGCCGTCGTTCTGGCACGACTCCCTGCCCGAGCCGATCACGCCCAGGCCGCCGCTGGTCGCGGATCAGAGTGTGGATGTGGCCATCGTCGGGGCCGGATACACCGGCCTATGGACGGCGTACTACTTGAAGCGCGCCGATCCCGGTATCCGCATCGCAGTGCTCGACGCGAAGTTCGCCGGCTTCGGCGCGTCAGGCCGCAACGGCGGCTGGTGCTCGGCGATCTTCCCGTCCAGCCTTGCCAAGGTCGCGAAGGTGGCCGGTGACAAGGCCGCCGCGAGCGCGCTGCAACGCGCCCTCAACGCGACAGTGGACGAGGTAGGCCGCGTCGTGAAGGCGGAAGGCATCGACTGCCACTTCGCCAAGGGCGGAACAGTCATCCTCGCGCGCACGCAAACACAGCTGGCCCGCGCGCGCGAGGACGTCGCCGAGAGCCACGCATTCGGCTTCGGCGACGACGACCTGCGCCTGCTCTCCGCCACAGAAGCCCAGGCACACGTCGCCGCCACAGCCGTACTAGGCGGTACCTACACGCCACACTGCGCGGCCATCCACCCGGCGCGCCTAGTGCGCGGACTCGCGGACGTAGTCGAGCGCCTAGGCGTCCCGGTCTTCGAACAGACGCCGGTCACGGCCATTCGCGACGGCGTAGTCACCACGCCACACGGCAGCGTCCGAGCAGACGTCGTCGTGCGTGCGACGGAGGGGTACACGCCCTCGATCAGCGGCTTCAAGCGCAATATCGCGCCCGTCTACTCGCTGATGCTCGCCACCGAACCGCTGCCGGAAGCGACGTGGCAGCACATCGGCCTGACGCACCGTCAGACCTTCGCGGATTACCGTCACCTGATCATTTATGGCCAGCGCACGGCCGACAACCGTTTCGCCTTCGGAGGGCGCGGCGCGCCTTACCACTTCGGCTCGTCCATAAGGACGACGTACGACCAAGACCCGCGCGTCCACACGGAACTGCTGCATGCCCTACGCGAACTGTTCCCGGTACTCGGCGATGTCGCTGTAACGCACACGTGGGGCGGCGCACTCGGCGTCCCACGGGACTGGTTCGCGTCAGTCAATCTCGACCGCACATCAAAGTTGGCCTGGGCCGGAGGTTACGTAGGCGACGGCGTGGGCGCCTCGAACCTCGCCGGCCGCACCCTCGCGGACCTGATCCGAAGCGAACCGAGCGAGCTGGCCGCCCTGCCCTGGGTCGGTCACAGATCGCGAAGCTGGGAACCCGAACCGCTGCGCTGGCTGGGCGCCAACCTGGCGTTGCGCGTCATGAGCGCCGCTGACAGCGAAGAGGCGCGCACCGGCCGTCAGTCCAGACTGGCCGCCGCCGTAGGCCGGTTCATCGGCCACTGAACAGGCTTGTGGATCATGAGCCCGCCGCACTGAAACGCGCGCATGAACGACGACGTTGCCGCCGCGGTCGTGGAAAACGTCCTGTTCGCGGTCGGCGCGGCCCGTCCAAGGCGGGCACCCCGCGACGCGCGGACGGCCTCGCCTGCCCGTTAGTGTTCTGCCGTCTCTAAACGTGTGGTCATCCTAACGGCAGGTCAGACACACACAGTCAAGGTCGGACGACTCGTCAGATGGGATGAATTCGGGCGTCGATCGCTCCGGGCGGGCCCGGTTGGGGCAGAGTACCGGCGTGAGCCTTCCTTCCGACAATCCCGTGCTGGACGCGCGCGGCCTCCTCCATCCCGCCGACGGCTCGGTGCTGAACC
>JBOHCW010000125.1:0-5211 GCA_050725375.1 Actinocrinis sp.
GTGTTCGCGGCGCTCGCAGGGCTGGTGCTGACGGCCCGTCAGCACGCCTCGGGGACCGGGGACGACGCGGTGGACGCGGTGGTGCGCGCGGGGGCTCTGCTGGCGGGGGCGCGCCCGACGAACAACAGCGTCGGGGATGTGGTGCGGGCGGTGACCTCGCAGCTGGGCAGTCTGACCGGCCGGGCGCCGGGGTTGTCCGGGCGTGACGTCGCGGCCGTGGTCGAGGGGCTGGCGGCCGGGCAGGCACGGCTGTTTCGGCGGCGGGCGGCGCTGCTCGCGGGACACGCCGCGGGGTTGTTGGCGGACGGGGCGCTGCTGCTGACGCACTGTTGGATGGACACGTATCTGATCGCGCTGGTGCGCGCCGCGGCGATGGCCGGAAAGCGGTTTCGGTACGTGGCCACGGAGACGCGGCCCTATCTGCAGGGCGCGCGGCTGACCGCGCACACGCTTGCCGAGATGGGGCAGGATGTGACGCTGGTGACGGACGGGATGGCCGCGGCGGTGCTCAGCCCGCAGTCCGGCCTGGGGCGGGTCGACGCGCTGGTAACGGCCGCGGACCGGGTAAGTATGGACGGGCACGTGTTCAACAAGGTGGGCACGCTGGGGGCCGCGGTGGCGGCCTCGGCGTTCTCGGTGCCGTTCTACGTGTTGATTCAGGCTCCTGATCCGCTCTCCCCCACGGCGGCGGACGTGGTCGTGGAGCAGCGCGACGGGGACGAGGTGCTTTCGGTGCAGGGCGTGCGTACGGCGTCGCCGCTGGTGGTCAAGGGCTACTACCCGGCGTTCGACGTGACGCCGCCGCGGTTCGTGAGCGGGATCGTCACGGACCGCGGCGTGTATTCGGCGTCGCAGGTGTCTGATTACTTTGATCGCACTGAGGACGCGGGGCGGTAGCGCGGCCGCGGGTGCGTGCGCCGGGGGCGGGCTTTAGCGTTCGCGGCGGGTGACCAGTTCGGCGAGGGTGAGCAGGTCCTCGGCGCTTTCGGCGTCAGGGGCGGCGCGGGTGAGGTGGTCGATCGCGGCTGACATGTGGTCGGCTGCCTGTAGGTGGGCCCAGACGCGTCCGCCGGCGCGGTCCACGGCGTCGGCGGCGGCTTGGATCTGGTGCGGGTCCATGGGGTCGGCGCTGCGGTAGAGGGCGGCGAGTTCGCGGGCTGCGGGGCCGCCGGCGGCCAGGGCCGCGACGACGGGCAGGGATTTCTTGCGGGCGGCCAGGTCGGCTCCGGCGGGTTTGCCGGTCACCTCGGGGTCGCCCCAGATGCCGATCAGGTCGTCGACGAGTTGGAAGGCGAGGCCGACTTCGCGGCCGAACGCGTCCATGGCCTCGACGGCGTCGCGGTCCGCCGCGGCGTACAGGGCGCCGATCGCGCAGGTCGCGCCGAGCAGGGCGCCGGTCTTGCCCAGTGCCATGCGCATGCATTCGTCGATGGACACGTGGTCGCGGGTCTCGAAGGAGCAGTCGGCGTGCCGGCCTTCGCACAGTTCGATGACGCACGCGGCGAGCCTGGCGGCGGCGTGCGGGGCGGCGCGGTGGCGGTCGTCGGCGAGCAGGCGCAGGGCGAGGGCGTGCACGGCGTCGCCGGCCAGGATCGCGTCGGCGGCGCCGAAGACGGTCCAGGCGGTGGGGCGGTGGCGGCGGGTGGTCTCGCGGTCCATGACGTCGTCGTGACGGAGTGAGACGTTGTGGACCAGTTCGACGGCAGCGGCGGCGCGTGCGGCGGCGGCGGGCGTGGCGCCGAAGGCGCGTGTGGCGGCCAGGACGAGGGCGGGGCGGATGGCTTTGCCGGGGTCGGCGCCGGTGGCGGTGGTCCCGTCGGCGTGCTGCCAGCCGAGGTGGTAGGCGGTGACGCGGCGCATGGCGGGCGGGAGGGTGTCGACGGCGGCGCGTAGTACGGGGTCGACGTGGCGGCGGGCTCGGGCGAGCAGGACGGAGGCGTCGTGGTCTTCGTGGTCGGCGCGGCGGAGCGTGGACTGGTGCAAGGTCACCCACACGTTTCTTGATAAACGCTGTTTTCGGTCGCTGTGGTGGGGCGGCGGTGGGTCGCGGCGCGGTCGCGCCGGTGGCGTGCGGTGCGCGGCGCCCCGGTGTGTGGTGGTCAGTCGCGGGGGCGGGCGACTTCGACGTTCTCCAGCACGCCTAGGGCGTCGGGGACCAGGACCGCGGCCGAGTAGTAGGCGCTGACGAGGTAGGACATGACGGCCTTGTCGTTGATCCCCATGAACCGAACGTTCAGGCCGGGCTCGTACTCGTCGGGGATGCCGCTCTGGTGCAGGCCGACCACGCCCTGGTTGTCCTCGCCGGTGCGCATGACCAGGATCGAGGAGGTGTGGCCGCCGTTGACCGGGATCTTGTTGCAGGGGAACAGCGGTACGCCGCGCCAGGCCGGTACGCGGGTGCCTGCCACGTCGACGGCCTCGGGGTACAGGCCGCGCCGGCTGCATTCGCGCCCGAAGGCGGCGATGGCGCGCGGGTGGGCGAGGAAGAACTTCGAGTCGCGGCGGCGCGAGAGCAGTTCGTCCAGGTCGTCGGGGGTGGGCGGGCCGCCGTGGGTCTGCATGCGCTGCTCGTGGTCCGCGTTGGCGAGCAGGCCGAAGTCGGGGTTGTTGACCAGTTCGTGCTCCTGGCGCTCGCGCAGCGCCTCGACGGTGAGTTTCAGCTGCTGCTCGACCTGGTTCATCGGCTGGTTGTAGAGGTCGGCGACGCGGGTGTGCACCTGCAGGACCGTCTGGGCGACGGAGAGTTCGTACTCGCGCGGGGCCAGTTCGTAGTCCACGAAGGTGCCGGGCAGTTCGACCTCGCCGTCGTGGCCGGCGGCCAGTTCGATGGCGGCCTGGCCGTGCCGGTCCTGGGACTGGTCGGCGTCGGCCAGGTGCCGGGCGACGCGCTCGCGCAGGCCGGGGCTCTGGTCGGCGAGGGCGGCGAAGTCGGCGGCGGACAGCGCGAGGACGGTGACGGCGGTGCTCGCCCTGGCGGTGTACTCCCAGAGGCTGTCGGGGTGGGCCAGGACGCGGTCGCCGAAGTGGTCGCCGTCGGCCAGTACGCCCAGGACCGTCTCGTCGCCGTATTTGCCGTTGCCGACGGCGCAGACCTTGCCGTGGGCGACGAGGTAGACCTCGGTGACCGGTTCGCCCCAGGAGGCCAGTACGGCGCCGGGTTCGTAGTCGCGGCGGGTGAAGCGCCCGGCGAGGGCGGCGAGCAGGTCCTGGTCGTCGATGCCGCGCAGGACGGGCAGTTCGCTCAGGCTGGGCGGTACGACGGCGACTTGTGCGCCCGTGCGCGCGAAGGCGACGCGGCCGCGTCCGGGCGCGTAGGTCAGCCGGCGGTTGACGCGGTAGGTGCCGCCGGAGACCTGGACCCAGGGCAGCATGCGCAGCAGCCACCGGGAGGTGATGCCCTGCATCTGCGGGGGCGTCTTGGTGGTGGTGGCCAGGTTGCGCGCGGCGGCGGTGGCCAGGCTCTGGCGTTGCGCCTCGTCCTGCGCCGGAGTGCCGGCTGCGGTCTCGATCGACATTCGGGGGTCCCCTCCCGGTGGTGTGAGCGTGTTCTGCGATGTCCTTCGGCTCGCACTGGTCATGCTGACGCCCCGTCAGCTGACGGGGAATCACACGATCGGGCGGAGCGCGCGCAGGTGGCGGCCGATTCGAGCCGGGGCGCACGCCGCCCGGCCGGGTGAGCGCCGCGGGGGCGTGCCGGGCGGGTCGCCTGAAACTCGTCTGAAGAAATGACAACCGAATCAGGAAACGTGTCGTCCTAGGGGGCGTGGATCATTCACCGCGGGAAGGCCGGCCGGCCGAGGACGGGCGGGACGCACGGGCGTCCTCGCCGGACGAGCAGTTGGAGCGCACCGTAGCGCTGAACGAAGTGAAGGCGTTCGCGGAGACGCTTCCGCTGCCGGGCGGCAGCGGGCCGCGACAACCCGAGCCGGGCGCGGCGTCCGTGGGGCCGCATCTGATCGGGGCCCAGCGGCGCCCGCAGGGGCCGGACGAGTCGTTCGACGGCGCCCGCTACGGGCGCTACCGGCCGGGCGGGGAGCCGGGCGGGCCCGGCCCCGAGGCGGCACCGCACGGTCCGGACGGACCGTGGGACGGCCGCCCGCCGCGTCGGCGCTTCTCGCGGCGGGTGCTGTTCACCGCCGGGGGCCTGACGCTGGTGGGCGGCTGCGGCATGGCGGCCGCGGCGGACCTGTCGGGCAGGCACTCCTCGTCCGCCGCCGCGTCGAACTCGCCGTCGGCGTCCGCGCACACGCCCTCGGCGCCCGGTTCGCCGTCGCACTCCCCCTCGGTGCGCGCGGCCCAGCCGACCCACACGCCCAGTGACCTGTCCTCTTCCAGCGCGGGCGCGTCCACGCCGAGCGGCGGCGGGAAGGTGGCGGCCGCGCCGGAGTTCTACGTGCACAACGGGCCCAAGGCGATCGCGCTGACGATCGACGACGGGCCCAGTTCCGAGTACACCCCGAAGGTGCTCGCCGTCCTGGCGCAGCACAACATCACGGCGACGTTCTGCATGATCGGCGAGCAGATCTCGGCCAACAGGTCGCTGGTGCGCGAGTTGGCGCAGGCTGGGCACGCGGTCGTGAACCACACGTGGAACCACGCGGACCAGTCGAAGCTTTCGCTGGCCTCGATACGCTCGCAGATCTCGCGCACCAACGACGAACTGGCGGGGCTCGGAATCCATCCATCGGTGTTCCGGGCGCCGTACGGGGCATGGTCGAAGTCGGTGTTCCAGGCCTGCGCGCAGGCGAACCTGCGGCCGCTGGACTGGTCGGTCGACCCGAAGGACTGGTCGCGTCCGGGTACCTCGACGATCGTGTCGCGGATCCTGGCGCACACGCGCACCGGGTCGATCATCTTGGAGCACGACGGCGGCGGCGACCGGTCGCAGACCGTGGCGGCGCTGAAGATCGTGCTGCCGAAGCTGCTGGACGAGGGCTACCGGTTCACCGCCATCTGAGCGGTGTACGGGTCGCATTAGGCGGTCTGGCGGCGGCTTAATCCACACGCCGTCAGACCGGTCGCCGCGCCGTGCGTGCCGCGTACCGCGCGGCCTGAAGCGCCTGGTCAGCCGCCGAGGGAGTCGGCCTTGGCGGCGCGGCGCGCGAAGACCTCCTCGCGCATCTGCTCCATCTGCTTGAGGGCGTCCTTGCGTTCGCGCTTGGGCAGCCGGTCGATGTACAGGTAGCCGTTGAGGTGGTCGATCTCGTGCTG
>JBOHCW010000126.1:0-5059 GCA_050725375.1 Actinocrinis sp.
GCGGCGGGCAGTGTGCCGCGTGAGGGCCCTGGTTTCCGGGTGGCCGGTGTCGCCGACCGTCAGCCGTTCGTGGCCAGCGCCTGCAGACGCGAGTAGGCGCCGTTGAAGACGTCCTGGTCACCGGGCTGCGCGCCGGAATCGGCGTACTGCCAGAAGGTGTAGTAGCCCCAGCCGGCCGGCAGGGTGCCGCCGCCGCTGGCGGAGTAGTTGGCGATCCACAGCGGGTCGTACGCGGCGAAGCCGGAGTAGTTGCCGGTGCAGGTCCTCCACCAGTCGGTGGTGCTGTAGATCGGCGGGTACGCGTGCTCGCGCGCGGCGTACTCGTTCACGAAGTTCCAGATCCAGTTGACCATGCCGGACTGCGAGAACCCGAAGCACTCCGCGCCGTACGGGTTGTACTCGATGTCCAGCGCGCCCGGCAGCGTGTGGCCGTCCGCCGACCAGCCGCCGCCGTGCCCGATGAAGTAGTCGGCCTGCGCGCTGCCCGAGGAGTTGTTCGGGATGGCGAAGTGGTACGAGCCGCGGATCAGACCCGCGTTGTACGAGCCGTTGTACTGCTGGGCGAAGTACGCGTTGGTGTAGTAGGTGCCCTCGGTCGCCTTGATGTAGACGAAGTCGATGTGCGGCGCGACCGAGCCCCAGTTGACGTTGCCCTGGTAGCCGCTGATGTCGATGCCCGGCAGTTGGGGCGCGGTGGTGGCCGGCTGCATCACGTTCGCGCGGACGGACGCCGTGGCGCCGGAGCCGGAGGCGGACGGGTCGTGCGACGCGATGGTGGAGCCCATCCAGTCGTCGATCGGGTGGGTGACCTTCTCCGGGTTCACCGGCGTCGGGTAGTTGGTCGGCCGGACCGCGACGCGGCTGCCGGAGACCGTGGTGGCCCAGCTCAGGGCGCCGTTGCCGGCGGTCGAGGCGGCGTGCGCGGGCCCCGCCGAGGCGAGGGCCGAGCCGAACAGGACGGCCGCCGACGCCAGGAGTACGGCGCGGCGGGAGGTGGTGCTTCGGGATGCGGTGTGGGTGGTCCGCGGTGTCATGTGTTTTGTCCTCACCAGGTGGTTGTTCCGTGCGGGACGAACACGAGTCAGAGTACTGTCGCATGGCGCGAATTGTCCGCAACGGCAAGGCAAAGAACGTATGCACATCGGATACATTCATACCTGATCACGCAGGCATCGCAATTCAGCCGATACCGGGCGGCTAAAGCGCTGTCGCGGCTCAGCGCGAGGCCAGCACCTCGGCCAGGTGGATCGTCTTTAGCGCAGAGTCCGCCCGCCGCGCGATGCCGTCGAGGTGCATCAGGCACGAGTTGTCCGCCGCGATCAGGTATTCGGCGCCTGACTCGACCGCGTGCCCCACCTTGTCGGTGCCCATCGCCGCGGACACGTCAGGGTTCTTCACCGCGAACGTTCCGCCGAAGCCGCAGCACTCCTCGGCGCCGGGCAGCTCGACCAGCTCCAGATCGGCGACGGCGCGCAGCAGGCGCAGCGGCCGGTCGCCGATCTTCAACAGCCGGCTGGAGTGGCACGTCGGGTGGTACGCGACCTTGTGCGCGAAGCGCGCGCCGACGTCCTCGACGCCGAGCACGTCGGTCAGGAACTCGGTCAGCTCGTAGACCGGCGGACCGCTTCGCCCGGCAGCCTCGCCCTGGCCGGCCCCGCCGAGCTTCGGATGCACGTCGCGCACGAACGCCGCGCACGAGCCCGACGGGATGACGACCGCGTCGTAGCCCTCGACGTCCCGCGCGAACTTGGCCGCCAGGGGCGCCGCCTCGCCGGGATAACCGGTGTTGTAGTGCATCTGGCCGCAGCAGGTCTGCGCCATCGGGAACTCGACCCGGACGCCGAGCCGCTCCAGGATCGCGACCGTCGCCTTTCCGGTGTCCGGGAACGTGAGGTCGTTCACGCAGGTGATGAACAGTGCTACGCGCATGAGGGCTCGAATCGGCGAAGGGGTTCGCTGCGCGCCGCGATGGCGCGCAGGTCGCTCAGCCCGCCGCGTACCGCCCCGGCCGCGCGGGCCTGGATCAGGATATTGCCGAGCGCCGCGGCCTCGACCGGGCCGGCCACCACCGGCAGGCCGGTCGCGTCCGCGGTCAGCTGACAGAGCAGTTCGTTCCGCGCGCCGCCGCCGACGACGTGCACCACCTCGACCCGGTGCCCGGACAGCGCCACCGCCTCGTCGATCGCCCGGCGGTACGCCTCGGCCAGCGAGTCGAGCACGCAGCGCACCGTCGCGGCCCGGTCGCGCGGCTGCGGCTGGTCGGCCTCGCGGCAGGCCCGCGCGATCCTGGCCGGCATGTCGCCGGGCGCGAGGAACGCCGGGTCGGCCGCGTCCACGATCGAACGGTTGGCCGGCGCCTCGGCCGCCGCCGCGAGCAGCGCGGCCAAGTCGTGCTGTGCGTTCCACGCACGTAGGCACTCCTGCAGGAGCCACAGGCCCATGACGTTGCGCAGGTAACGCACCGTGCCGTCGATGCCGAGCTCGTTGGTGAAGTTCGCCGCGCGCGAGGCCTCGGTCAGGATCGGCGCGTTCAGCTCGACGCCGACCAGCGACCAGGTTCCGGACGAGATGTACGCGAAGTTCTCGCCGCCGGCCGGGACCGCGGCGACCGCCGAGGCGGTGTCGTGCGAACCGACCGTGTACACCGGCGCGCCGAAGTCGCGCGCGTGGCCGGCCGGCTCGCCTGGCTCGCGCAGCGGCGCGAACTTGGCCAGCGCGCCGCCGAGACCGAGCGCGTCGGCGATCCGCGGTTCCCACGCCCGCGTTTTCGGGCTCAGCAGCCCGGTCGTGGAGGCGTTGGTGACTTCGGTCCCCGCGACCCCGGTCAGCCGGTACGCCAACAGGTCCGGGATCAGCAGGATCCGCTCGGCGGCCCGCAGCTCAGGGCTGCGGCGCGCCGCGTAGAGCTGGTGCACGGTGTTGAACGGCTGGTGCTGGATGCCGGTCAGCTCGTACATCCGCCGCGCCGCGATCCGCTCGAAGACCAGGTCCGGCACGTGGTCGGTGCGCGCGTCCCGGTAGTGGAACGGGTTGCCGAGCAGCGCGCCCGACCCGTCGAGCAGGCCGTAGTCGACCGCCCAGGTGTCGACGCCGATCCCGTCCACCGGCCCGGCCAGCCGCAGCCCCTCGCGCATGCCGGCCTCCAGCGCCGCGAAGTCCCAGCGCAGGCCGTCGGGCCCGGACAGCGGTGTGTTGGGAAAGCGGTGCACCTCGGCGGCCTCGATCCGGCCGTCCCGGATACGTGCCCTGATGACCCGGCCGGAGGAGGCGCCGAGGTCCACCGCTGCGAAGGAGTGCTGAGACTGGCTCACGGAGTAAGAATTCCGTCTTCGGTCGGGTCGGGCGGTCTCTGTCGTGGCCCGGTCAGCGCAGGAAGGCCGCGGCGACGCCCGCGTCCACCGGCACGTGCAGCCCGGTGGTGTGGGTCAGATCGCCGCCTACCAGCGCGAACACCGCGTTGGCCACGTGCTCCGGCAGTATCTCGCGCTTGAGCAGGGTGCGCTG
Source organism: Actinocrinis sp. (assembly GCA_050725375.1). Lineage (GTDB taxonomy): Bacteria > Actinomycetota > Actinomycetes > Streptomycetales > Catenulisporaceae > Actinocrinis. The sequence continues at coordinate 3,505 of JBOHCW010000126.1, forward strand.
GGCGTAGTACTCGCCGAGCTTGTCCTCAGGCACGCCGTAGACCGCCGCGCGCTTCGCGCCCCAGCCGCCGGCGAAGATGCCCGAGCCGCGCACCACGCCGTCCGGGTTCACCCCGTTGACGCGGATGCCGTGCTCGCCCAGCTCCGCCGCGAGCAGCCGAACCTGGTGCGCCTGGTCGGCCTTCGTCGCCGAGTACGCGATGTTGTTCGGCCCGGCGAAGACAGCGTTCTTCGACACGATGTACACGATGTCGCCCCCGAGCCCCTGCGCCCGCATCACCCGCGCGGCCTCGCGGGAGACCAGGAACGAGCCGCGCGCCATGATGTCGTGCTGCAGGTCCCAGTCCTTCGCGGTGGTCTCCAGCAGCGGCTTCGAGATCGAGATGCCCGCGTTGTTGACCACCAGGTCCAGCCCGCCGAAGGCGAGCGCCGCGGCGTCGAACGCCCGGCCGATCGCGTCCTCGTCGGTCACGTCCATGTGCACGGACACTGCCTTGTCCGCGCCGCCGATCTCCTCGGCGACCGCCGCGGCGGCCTCCGCGTTCAGGTCCGCGACCACGACGCACGCGCCCTCGGCCGCGAGCCGCTGTGCGATGGCCTTGCCGATGCCCGAACCCGCGCCGGTGACCAGCGCGACCCGCGTGGCCAGCGGTTTCGGCTTCGGCATCCGGCGCAGCTTGGCCTCTTCCAGCGCCCAGTACTCGATCCGGAACTTCTCCGACTCGGGGATGGGGGAGTAGCGCGAGACGCCCTCGGCGCCGCGCATCACGTTGATCGCGTTGACGTAGAATTCGCCGGCCACGCGCGCTGTCTGCTTGTCGCGGCCGAAGGAGAACATGCCGACGCCGGGTACCAGCACGATCGCCGGGTCCGAGCCGCGCATGGCCGGTGAATCAGCCGTCGCATACCGCTGGTAGTAGGCCGCGTAGTCCTCGCGGTACTGCGCGTGCAGTTCCTTCAGGCGCGCGATGGCGTCGGCAAGAGGCGCGGTGGCCGGCAGGTCGAGCACCATCGGACGGACCTTGGTGCGCAGGAAGTGGTCCGGGCACGAGGTGCCCAGCGCGGTCAGCCGCGGGTGCTCGGCGCGCGCCAGGAAGTCCAGCACCGCCTCGCCGTCGTCGAAGTGGCCCGACTGCGGGGCGTCCGTGGACACCAGACCTCTGATCACCGGCGCGAGCGCGGCCGCGCGGGAGCGGCGCTCGGCCTCGGGCAGCGCGCCGTAGCCGTCGAGCAGGGCGCCGAACGGCTCCGGCTTGCCGCGCTCGGCGAGGAACTTCGTCGCGGTCCGGATGATGAGCAGCGAGTTGCGCTCACACTCCTCGGAGCTCGCGCCCCACGCGGTGATCCCGTGCCCCCCGAGGACGCAACCGATCGCCTCGGGGTGCGCCGCCTTGATCGCGGCCATGTCCAGGCCGAGCTGGAAGCCGGGACGGCGCCACGGCACCCACACCACCGCGTCGCCGAAGCACTCCTTGGTCAGTGCCTCGCCGTCGGCGGCGGTGGCCAGCGCGATGCCCGAGTCAGGGTGCAGATGGTCCACGTGCGCCGCGTCGACC
>JBOHCW010000127.1:0-8845 GCA_050725375.1 Actinocrinis sp.
GACCAGGCCCGGCGGGTCGGCCGGCTGCTCGCCGAGCGCGCCGGGCGCGTCGTCTACAACGGCTGGCCCACCGGCGTCGCGGTCACCCACGCGCAGCAGCACGGCGGCCCGTACCCGGCCACGACGGCGCCGGCGTACACCTCGGTCGGCGCGACGGCGATCGAGCGCTGGCTCGTGCCGGTCGTCTACCAGGACTTCCCGCCGCAGCTGCTCCCGCAGGACCTGCGCTAGCGCCCGATCCCGCGCCCCGGCACCTGTCTCAGCCCGCTGATCCACGACCCGACGGATCGGCGGGCCGGGCTGTCGCGGGACGGCCGGGGCCCTGCTTCCAGGCTCCAGGTTTCCAGACCCCCGGCTACCAGACCTCGGCCGCTAGATCCCCAGCTTCGCGGCGCGCAACCGGGCCACCGCCGCGTCGTCGCCGGTCAGCTCGACCCGCGCGGCGTCCTTGCGCCCGGCGGCGAACAGCACCAGCTCGCCGGCCGAACCGGTGACGGTGACCATCAACGGCGTGGCGGCCTTGGCCACCACGGTCTGGCGCGGGCTGTCGCCGCGCTCGGCGCGCACCAGCGTCACGCCGACCGGCACCGAGCGGAAGGTCAGCTTGGCCTGGCGCCGCAGCCGGTTCCACAGGTCGTCCGACTGCGCCGGGTCCAGCTCGCGCGGACCGTCGCCGGCCGCGCGGCGCAGGTCCTCGTGGTGCACGAAGTACTCGATGGTGTTGCCGGCCGTGTCCAGCGGCCCGATCTTGAAGGCCGACCACGGCGGCGGCCCCTTCCGTACCCGCTCGACCAGCGTCTCGAACGGCGTACGCTCGCGGGTCACCGTCTGCACGCGGCGGGTCAGCCCCGCCAGCGGCTTGACCACGATGCCCATCGAGGCGATCGGGCGGCCCTCGCGGATCACCAGGTGCGCGGCCAGATCCGCCGCGGTCCAGCCGGTGCACAGCGTCGGCGCGTCCGGTCCGACCCGTACCAGCGTGTCGGCCAACGCCTCCCGCTCCACTCGCGCGAACCCGCCCATGGTGCCCCTCTCGCAGTCGTCTCTGCTGTGCGGAACAACCGTGCCCGTTGCGCCTGGCCGACCGAGTCGACCAACTGCGCCCGACCGACCGCGCCTGACTGGCGGCTCCGCGCTCGATGCGAAGCTGTGTGCGGCTCATAGCGTGTACTGCTCACGAACGTGCTCGTCGCGCAGGATATCGCGCCCGCACACGCTGTGCGATGAACCTTTCGCGTGCCTTTCCGGTAAGGACCGTCGGCCGGAAATCTCCTATACCCCGCCGGTGTTGCAGATTAGAGTCTCGTGGGCGCCGCTCGCGCCGACTCACGCCAGCACAGGAACCGAGGGGGACCGGTTTGCCCAGCCGCCGAGCCGACACCGTCCAAGCGCGCCCGCACGACGACGCCGACCGCCCCGCCCCCGAGCAGCCGGCCGAGCAGGCCCAGGACTTCGACCGCAGCGGAGCGGACCTCACGGCCGGCGCCGCGCCCGGCCGCTCCCCGCTGCGCCAGGGGCTCGGCGTGCTCGCCCTCGCCATCCGCAGCGAGCCGCGCGTGTTCGCCGCCTCGGTGGTCGGCAGCGCGGTGTACGGGGTGATGACGGTCGGCGCGGCGTGGGCGATCGGCTGGGCGACCAACCACGTGGTGCTGCCCGACCTCAAGCGCGGCTCGGCGCCCGGTACCGGCCTGGCCGCCGCCGGGCTGCTGATCATGGGCGTCGCGCTGCTCAAGGTGATGGGCATCTTCGGCCGCCGGCTGCTGGCCGGCATCGTGGTCTTCCGGGTGCAGGCCAAGGTGCGCCGCCTGGTCAACCGCGCCTACCAGCGGCTGCCGCTCAGCTGGCACCAGCGCCACCCCACCGGGCAGCTGCTGTCCAACGCCAACTCCGACGTGGAGATGGCGTTCCAGCCGATGAACCCGCTGCCGATGACCCTCGGGGTGATCGTCATGCTGTCCGTGGCCGTGGTCGACATGTTCCTGACCGACGAGGTGCTCGCCCTGGTCGGCGTGCTGCTGTTCCCGGCGATCATCGCGGTCAACACGATCTACACCCGGTACGCCGGCCCGCGCTTCGCCCGCGCCCAGGAGCTGCGCGCGCACGTCGCGGAGGTCGCACACGAGTCCTTCGACGGCGCGCTGGTGGTCAAGACCCTGGGCCGCGAGGACTCCGAGACCGAGCGGTTCGCGAAGCGCACCCACGCCCTGCGCGACGCCAACATCAACGCCGGCCGGGCCCGTTCGCTGTTCGACCCGGTGCTCGAAGCGCTGCCGAACCTGGGTGTGCTCGCGGTCCTGCTGATCGGCGCGGCGCGCGTCGCCGGCGGGCAGGTCACCCCAGGCGACGTGGTCAGCATCGCCTACCTGGTCACGCTGCTGGCGTTCCCGATCCGCGCGATCGGCTGGGTGCTCGGCGACCTGCCGCGCGGCGTGGTCGGCTACAACCGGGTGCACGCGGTGCTCAGCTCCGACGAGCACACCGACTACGGCGAGCGCGTGCTGCCGGCCGGCGCCGGGCCGGCCGCGCTGGAGCTGGACGAGGTCGAGTTCGCGTACGAGTCCGCGCCCGGCCTGCCGGTGCTGCGCGGCGTCAGCGCCCGCATCGAGCCCGGCCGCACGGTCGCGCTGGTCGGCTCGACCGGCGCCGGCAAGTCCACCCTGGCCACGCTGCTGGCCCGGCTCGCCGACCCGACCGGCGGCGCGATCCGGCTCGACGGCGGCGACCTGCGCGAGCTGGCCAAGGGCGAGGTGCCGCGCGCGGTGGCGCTGGTGGCCCAGCAGACCTTCCTGTTCGGCGAGAGCGTGCGCGAGAACCTGGACCTGGGCGGCGGCTATCCCGAGCAGGAGATCCGCGCCGCGCTGCGCACCGCGCAGGCCGAGCACTTCGTGGACGTGCTGCCGGACGGGCTCGACTCGGTCATCGGCGAGCGCGGCACCACGCTGTCCGGCGGCCAGCGCCAGCGCCTGGCCCTGGCCCGCGCGCTGGTGCGCCGTCCCAGGCTGCTGATCCTCGACGACTGCACCTCCGCGGTCGACCCGAGCGTCGAGGCCGCGATCCTCGGCGGCCTGAAGCAGGACGCGCTGGACACGACTGTGGTCGTGATCGCGTACCGCCGCGCCACGGTCGCGCTCGCCGACGAGGTGCTGTTCCTCGACGACGGCGTCATCGCCGACCGCGGCACCCACGAGGACCTGCTCGCGCGCAGCGCCGGGTACCGCGACCTGATCACCGCGTACGCCCGCGCCGCGCAGGACGCGGACGCGGACCCGGCCGCCGGCGCGACCGCCGACACCGACGATCTGGAAGGAGCGGTCGCGTGACCACGCTCGACCCGGCCCAGGGCGCCGCCCCCGAGATCGCGCTGGTGCGCGAGGCCGAGGGCGGGCCGCTGGAGATCGTGCGCAAGGGCCTGCGCCTGTCGCCCGAGTTCACCGGCGGCATCGGCGTGACCATGCTGCTCGCGCTGATCGCCACGGTCGGGCGCATCGTCATCCCGATCACCGTGCAGCAGGCCGTGGACCACGGCTTCGACGCGCCCGGCGGCGTCGACTCCGGCGAGGTGCGCACGATGGCCGCGCTGGCCGCCGTCGCGGTGCTCGTCACCATGGTGGCCGCCTACGCGATGAACCGGCGGCTCTACCGCGCGAGCGAGTCCGGCCTGGCCACCCTGCGGATCAAGGCGTTCCGGCACGTGCACGAGCTGTCCGTGCTGCACCAGCAGGCCGAGCAGCGCGGCGCGCTGGTCTCGCGGGTGACCTCCGACGTGGACACCATCACCAACTTCATCCAGGAGGGCGGCCTGACCCTGTTCGTCAGCGTCGCGCAGATGTTCCTGGCCACCGTCGTGATGGCCAGCTACTCCTGGCAGCTGACCCTGCTGGTCTGGGTCTGCTTCCTGCCGCTGTTCGCCACCATGCGGCTGATGCAGCGGCGCACCGGCGAGCGGTACGGCGCGGTGCGCCGCGCGATCGGCCGGATGCTCGGCGCGTTCAGCGAGTCGCTGGTCGGTGCTCCGGTCGTGCGCGCCTACGGCATCGAGGAGCGCACCGGAGGGCGCATCGACGAGGCCGTCGACGGCATCCGCACCGCGCAGGTGCGCGCGCAGACCGTCATCGTCAGCACGTTCAGCGCGGGCGAGATCGCCGCCGGACTGGCCAACGCGGGCGTCGTGGTGGCCGGCGTGGCGCTCGGCGTCGGCGGCGGCGTGAGCGTCGGGCAGCTGGTCGCGATGCTGTTCCTGGTCTCGCTGTTCATCACCCCGGTGCAGTGGGGCGTCGAGGTGCTCAACGAGGCGCAGAACGCGATCTCCGGCTGGCGCCGGGTGATCGGCCTGCTCGAATCGCGGCCCGACGTACCCGACCCGGCGCTGGACGGGCGGGCCCGGCCGCTGGCCGCCGGACCGGTCGGCGTCGAGTTCGAGGCGGTCGGCTTCTCCTACCCGACCGGGCCGCCGGTGCTGCACGACGTCAGCGTCCGTATTCCGCAGCGCACCCGCGTCGCGGTGGTCGGCGAGACCGGCTCGGGCAAGACCACCTTCGCCAAGCTGCTGACCCGCCTCATGGACCCGGTCGCCGGACGCGTGCTGGTCAACGGCGTGGACCTGCGCCGGATCGGCTTCGACGAGCTGCGTCGGCGCGTGGTGATGGTGCCTCAGGACGGCTTCCTGTTCGACGGGACGATCACCGACAACGTGCGCTACGGCTCGCCGGACGCGACCGACGCGCACGTCGCGCGCGCCTTCGCCGAGCTCGGCCTCGGCGACTGGCTGGCCGCCCTGCCCGACGGCGCCGCGACCCAGGTCGGCCAGCGCGGCGAGTCGCTCTCGGCGGGGGAGCGGCAGCTGGTGGCGCTGGCCCGCGCGTACATCGCCGACCCCGACCTGCTGCTGCTCGACGAGGCGACCTCCGCGGTCGACCCGGCCACCGAGCTGCGCATCCAGCGCGCGCTGGACCAGCTGACCCGGGGCCGCACGACCGTGGCCATCGCGCACCGCCTGTCGACCGCGCAGGCCGCGGACGAGGTGCTGGTCTTCGACGCCGGACGGCTCGTCGAGCGCGGCGCACACCGCGACCTGGTCGAGCGCGGCGGCGTCTACGCGAAGCTGCACGCCTCGTGGGAGCGGCAGGCACAGGCGGCGTGAGCGCGACGGCTCGACGGGCCGCGACCGGGCCCGGCCAGGACCCTGTCAGGGAACGTAGATGCCGATGAACGACTGGTACGCGAAGTAGGCGCACAGCGCGGTCGACGCGCCGACCAGCCAGCCCCACTGCTTCCAGCTGCGCGGCAGCATCGCGGCCACCAGCAGCAGCGGCAGGATGCCGGCCATGTACCGGGCGAAGGACGAGAAGTGCGGCGCCGTGATCGCGGCCAGCACGCTCAGCGCGCCCCAGACCGTGTACGAGACCGGCAGCCTGCGCACGCCCGCGATCAACAGCCCCACCGACGCGACCGCCAGCACGACGGTGAGCGTGCCCGCGCCGTTGCCGACCTGGTTGAGCGAGTCGAGCGCCGAGGACCACGGGTTTCCCGCGTACGTGCCGCGCAGGCCCTCAAGCTTCTGGATCGAGTACGGCAGCGTGTAGTTGTTGTAGACCGTGTGGCTCCACAGCAGGAACAGCCCGGTGCCCAGCACCGGCGAGACGGTCGTCAGCACCCTGGCGATCCGGTGCGGCCACGGGTCGCGCCACTGGCGCAGCAGCTCGATCCCGCCGGCGGCCGCGACGAGCATGCCGGTCGGCCGCACCAGTCCCGAGCCCAGCCCGGCCAGGAACCCGACCGTGTGCCAGGCCCACGCCCGGCGGCCGGTGGCCGCCGACTGCCGGATCGCGATCAGGTAAGCCGCCGCGAGCACGCCGGACAGCGCCTCGGTGTAGCCCATCACCAGCACGAACGCGCCCGGCGCCAACTGGCTCAGCCACGCCGAGCGCCCGGCGGTCACCGCGTCGGCGCCGACGGTCAGCGCCAGCCGGTACATCAGCATGCCGAACAGCAGCGCGCCGGCCCAGCAGACCACCAGAATCGCCGCGTACGCCGGAATGCCGACCGAGGCGACCGCGCGCGTGGTGAGCGGCAGCAGCGGCCAGAAGCGCACGCCGTCGCTCGCCACGCCCGAGTAGCCGCTCTGCGCGATGCCGAGGTACCAGGCCGTGTCCCAGGTGTAGAGCTGGTTGAACACGTGGTGGATGTCCGGGCCGGTCGGCATCTTCGCCGCGAAGTACGGCGTGGCCCGCTGCCCGAGGTCCTGCACGGTGATGATCACGATGTGCGCGACCACCCACGCGGCCAGCGACGCCCGGAATGCCGGCCCCCACCACGACCGCCCCGCCGGGCGCACCCGCCCGCCGTCGCCCGACGCGCGTGTCCGCGGCACCTGAGCACGCTCCTCGTCGGCACCGTGCTCCTGAGGACTTTCCTGGTCGGCGCTGTGTTCGGTGTTGCCTACGAGTTCCGGCACGGCGCGCGCTGCTCTCGATCTCGGGGAACGGTCGGGTGTCCCGCAAAAGGTATCGGCCGCGAGACAATGGCGCCATGATCGACCGACCCCCCGTGTCGCCGGGCGCAGCCGCGCCGCCGGCCTCGAACCTCGCCCCCGAGATCGCCGCGCGCCTCAGGCGCAACCCCGACGGCCTGGTCCCGGCGATCGCCCAGCAGCACGACACCGGCGAGGTGCTGATGCTGGCCTGGATGGACGACGAGGCGCTGCACCGGACCCTGACCACCGGACGCGCGACGTACTGGTCGCGCTCCCGCGAGGAGTACTGGGTGAAGGGCGAGACGTCAGGGCACGTGCAGCGGGTCGTCTCGGTCTCGATCGACTGCGACGGCGACACGGTCCTGGTCGCGGTCGACCAGACCGGTCCGGCCTGCCACACCGGCGCGCGCACCTGCTTCGACGGCAACGCGCTGCTCTGAAAGCTTCGGCAGTACCCGAATCCGAACGCCGTACCCGAACCTCGAGCCCGAACGCCGTACCCGAACCAGAACCCGTGCACTGACGTACCGATGACAGGATGGGCCGCATGACGACAGGCGAGACGGTCCCGGACCTCGAAAGCTTCCGGGACACGGCGGCCCGCCGCCGGGTCGTCCCGGTCACCCGGCGCTACCTGGCCGACGGCGAGACCCCGGTCGGCCTTTACCGCAAGCTGGCCGACGAGCGGCCCGGCACCTTCCTGCTGGAGTCGGCCGAGCGGGGCGTGTGGTCGCGCTACTCCTTCGTCGGCGTGCGCAGCGAACTGGCCCTGACCGAGCTGGACGGCGCCGCGCACTGGATCGGCGACCCGCCCGCCGGCATCCCGCGCGAGGGCGCTCCGCTGGAGGTGCTGGCCGCCGCGCTCGCCGCGCTGCGCGCCCCGGACGACGCCGCCGACTTCGCCGCCGAACCGGCCGACCTGCCGCCGCTGACCGGCGGGTTCGTCGGCTACCTCGGCTACGACACGGTCCGGCGGCTGGAGCGGATCGGGAACCACGCGGTCGACGACCTCGCACTGCCCGAGCTGTCGATGCTCCTGGCCGGCGACCTCGCGGTGCTCGACCACAGCGACGGCTCGGTCATGCTGATCGCCAACGCGATCAACCACAACGGCACCCCGGACGGCGTGGACGGCGCGTACCACCGCGCGGTCGCCCGGCTCGACGCGATGACCGCCGACCTGGCCCGGCCGGTGGACCAGCGCCCGGCCACCCTCGCCCCGGCGAACTCGGCCGCCGCCACGCCGGTGTTCGCCGGCAACCGCACCGGCGAGGACTTCCGCGCCGCCGTCGACACCGCCAAGGAGCAGATCAGGGCCGGCGAGGCGTTCCAGATCGTGCTCTCCCAGCGCTTCGAGGCGCCCACCCGCGCCAGCGCCCTGGACGTCTACCGGGTGCTGCGCGCGACGAATCCGAGCCCGTACATGTACCTGTTCCGCTTCCCCGGCCTCGCCGGGGCGAGCGGCTTCGACGTGGTCGGCTCCTCGCCCGAGGCCCTGGTCAAGGTCACCGACGGCGAGGCGGTGCTGCACCCGATCGCCGGCACCCGGCCGCGCGGCGCGACCCCGGAGAAGGACGCCGCGCTGGCCGCCGAGCTGATGGCCGACCCGAAGGAGCGCGCCGAGCACCTGATGCTGGTCGACCTGGGCCGCAACGACATCGGCCGGATCAGCGAGCCCGGCACCGTCGAAGTGGTCGACTTCATGTCGGTCGAGCGGTACAGCCACGTGATGCACATCGTCTCCACGGTGGTCGGCCGGGTCGCCGAGGGCCGCACCGCGCTGGACGTGCTGCTGGCCGCGTTCCCGGCCGGCACCCTGTCCGGCGCGCCGAAGCCGCGCGCGATGCAGATCATCGACGAGCTCGAACCGACCCGGCGCGGCCTGTACGGCGGTTGTGTCGGCTACCTCGACTTCGCCGGAAACGCCGACACAGCGATCGCGATCCGCACCGCGCTGCTGCGCGACGGCATGGCGTACGTCCAGGCCGGCGCGGGCATCGTCGCCGACTCCGATCCCGCCTCCGAGGACCAGGAGTGCCGCAACAAGGCGATGGCCGTGCTGCGCGCCATCGCGGCCGCCGACACCCTCAAGCCGCTGTGATCCGCGGATCGCGGCGGCGCGCGGCCACCCCGCCCCGCGCCCCGTCCATCCACTTTGCGAAAATGTCCCCATGACCGCGACAGGCAGCGCCCAGACCGGCAGCGCCACGACAGGCAGCGCCCGGCCCGGGGCGAACACGGCCGCGCCCGTCCCCGTCGTACAGGGCCCGGTCGTACAGGGCCCGGCCGCGCAGGACCCGAGGGCTCGGGGCCGGTCCGCGGCCACCCGCGAGAAGGTCACCGCCGCGCTGCTCGCCGCCGCCGGCGCCGGCC
>JBOHCW010000128.1:0-13161 GCA_050725375.1 Actinocrinis sp.
ACGGGAAAAGTGCACGCGATCTTGGAGTGCGCCTCCAGGATCGCGCACTGAACCACGAGCCCGCCGCGATCCTGGAGGACTGGTTCACGCGCCTGGTCCCGCTGCTGGGAACCAAGGGCGCGTGCACACTGACCGGCCGCTCACGCTCCACCCACTACCGGCACCTGGCCCCGCCGCCCGAGGTCCCCACCATCGCGTGGATCAACGAACCCACACCCCTCGTGACAGTAACAGCTTAATAACACTGTCCAAGTTGGCTAGACACATTCCGGTCCGATCGGTAACCGGCACTGTCCACACAGGAGAGACAACTACGCTCGACGCGGCAGCGAATCCGACCAGCATCCTGCTTTGTCTGCGTGGCACGGACAAAGCATTTCCCGCGCCGCCCGGATGCGAGCCCGATCAGCATCCTGTTTTGTCCTTCCAGGACAGACAACGACGTCTGACCCAACCACGAACGCGAGGAGCATTCCGAAATGTCCACGTAGAACGGACAGCCGCACCCGACCGCAGGCGCCAGCCCGATCGGCGACCGCCCTGTCTACGTAGGACGGACAATCGAACCGGACCCCGGCGCGAACTCGGTCAGTATCCGGCCTGTCCACGTAGGACGGACAGCCACAGCCGATCCCGGGGCGAGCCCGATCTCTAATCGCCTGTCTGCACCGGACGAGATGCGCATCCGACACGGCCCCGAACTCGACCAGCATCCTGTTTTGTCCACGTGGCGCGGACAACCATGTCCCGACCCGTTCCGGGCGCAAGCCCGATCGGCATCCGGCCTGTCCGCGTAGAAGAGACAACCATCCGGCCCCGGCGGCAAGCGTCGTCAACATCCGGCTGTGTCCGCGCAGGACAGACAACGACCTCCCGCCCGGCGCGAATCCGATCCGCATCCCGCCTGTCCACGTAGGACGGACAATTACGCCCGACCCGGCACGCGCCCGATCAGGTCTCACCCTGTCCACGTGGGACCGACAATTTCGCCCAGCCCGCCCGGCCCTCGGACCAGCCGGCCGCCCGGCCAGCAGCCTGTTTTGTCTGCGTGGGGCGGACAAGCGTGTCCGGCTCGGGCCGGGTCGGATCAGTACTCGGCGTTGGCGAGGTACACCTGAGGCCGTCGGCGAGTAGGTCAGACAGTTACCTTCAGTGCTGCCTCGACGGCGACGGGCGGTCCGAACCAGGTGGTCAGCGCATCCGCCAGCGTCGCATCTAGGTGCTGATGCTCTGCGTCGGCCACCGGCTCGACCTCGGTCCCGGACTCGGCCTCGGACTCAACCTCGATCTCGGACTCGGACTCGGACTCGGCCACCCAGGCGACATGCCCGTCGGGCCGGATCAGCACCGCGCGCGGAGCGGCCACCGTGCCGAGCACCGGAAGCTCCCACCCCCCCGCGTACTCGGCATCGATCACCTTGACCCGGTCGGCCCATCCGGCGAGGTCGAAGTCGCCGGGCTCGCCGAGGTTGAGAAATACCGGCCGTGCGTCGTGCAGCAGGGTGAACACCCGCAGCGGACCGTCGGCGGTGTCCAGGTCGAGGTCGGGCATGCGGCGCCCCAGCAGCGGGTGCCCCTCGCCGAGGTCGTAGTGGATGTCCAGAGCGGACATCATTGCGGCGATCCGCTTTCGCGGCTCCTCCAGCGTCAGCAGTCCCGCGAAGATGTCACGCAGCGCCACGGTGCGCTCGTCCGTCCGGCTGAGCGCGACCTGCGCCATCGTGTTCTGAAGCACCCGGGCGGCGACCGGGTGACGCTCGGCCTGGTAGGTGTCGAGCAGGCCGTCCGGCGCCGTCCCCCTGACGACCTGGGCCAACTTCCAGCCCAGATTCACCGCGTCCTGCACCCCGACGCTCAGGCCCTGGCCGCCGTGCGGTCCGTGGATGTGTGCTGCGTCGCCGGCCAACAGGACCCTGCGGTCGCGGTACGAGACCGCCTGCCGGGTCGTGTCGGTGAACCTGGAGATCCACGCGGCGCCGCGCAGCCCGAAATCCGTCCCGTAGACGCCGACGATCGCCGCGCGCAAGTCGTCGAGGGTCGGCTCGTCGGTCTTTCCGACGTACGCCTCGGCCGCCTGCGCGCGGATCGCCCCGCCGGGATCCGGCCGGGAGAACCCGAAGTAGCCGACGGCCGTCTGGCGCGTGCCCCACTGCGGCTCCTCGTCCATCTCCACCTCAGCTATCAGGCCACTGATGGTCGCGTCCCACCCCGCGAACTCGATCCCGGCCGCCTTGCGGATCCCGCTGCGCCCGCCGTCGCACCCGACGAGGTACCGCGCCCGCAGCGTGCGGCCGCAGGAGAGCGTGACGTCGACGCCGTCCTCGTCCTGCGCGAATCCCGTCACGGCCAGTCCCCGGTGGACCGGCACCTTCAACTCCTCGACCCAGCCGGCCAGGATGCGCTCGATGTGCTTCTGCGGCAGCCCGAGCCCGTAGTTGTGCCGGGTGGGGAAGTCGCTGATGTCCAACGAGCCCGCCCCGGCGAACGCCCCGACCTGTCCGACCCACGCCTGCGAGATGAACCGCTCGGCGATGCCGCGCTGGTCGAGCACCTCGATCGTGCGCGAGGAGAACCCGAGCGCCCGCCAGCCGACCAGCTCCTGGCTCGCGCGCCGCTCCACGATGGCGACGTCCACGCCCGCCAACGCCAACTCCCCCGCCAACATCAACCCCGTCGGCCCCGCCCCGACGATCACCACCGCGTGCCCGGCTCCCGTGTCCCCCATCGTCTCCACGCCCTCGACCACCGCCGAATCCGTCGTCATTCCCGCATCCACGGCCATCCCCGCGCCCGCGCCGTCTTCACGCATCTCGCCACTCCCGTTTCCGCACGTACAAGGTCCGGTCGATGATTGTGCGCCGTACCCGGGCCCTTGCCGCAAGACCCCCGGTACGCTATAAGTTGAGAGTGGCGGAGAGTGTCCAATCCTCCCGCAGGTTCATCACTTCACGCTGATATAAGACGCTTCACATTCGCGCGGTCAGCGCTACCTGCACAACGGGGTCTGACAGGGCAGGGCAAGGGCAGGGCAAGGGGAGCGAAAACGCGCCGGCCGCCTGCCGAGGTCCACGCTGTCGGGACCTTCGACGCGGCCCGCCCGATCTCGGCCCCGCCCGATCGCGCCCGGCTCCCTTGACGTTCGTGGTCTGCGATCTCATACTCCCAAGCAGCACAAGCCTGAACACAATTCGGCATCAGGCAACAGAATCCATACATGCAGCCCGGCGCCACGGCGCGGCCGACCGGGCGCAGGCGTCCAATCCGAGAGGCCGCACGCCATGTTCGAACATTCGCGGGGCCGCGCCGCACCCACCACTTTCGCCCGCGCGCGCACATAGCTCCAGCCGCCGTACCCTCTGCGCCCCGCTCCACCGTCCGACCGCTCGACGGTTCACCGCGCCCATCTCCGTAAACGTTTCCGGACCCGCGTCGCCGCCTGGAGCGCCACCCACGCACACCACGACGGCGAATCAGAACAACGAGACAGAGAGGTCTCCAGCATGGCCGCCTTGCCGCGCTCATCGCGTCTACGAAGGCTCATATCGTCCGCCGCGGCGGTCAGTGCGCTGATCATCAGTGCACTGGTCGCCGTACCCTGCGCCGCTCAGGCCGCTCAGGCCGCCACGTCGCTCCCATGCGACATCTACGGCTCCGCCGGCACGCCGTGCGTCGCGGCGCACAGCACCGTGCGCGCGCTGTATTCGGGCTACAGCGGGCGGCTGTACCAGGTCAAGCGCTCGTCCGACGGCGCGACGGCCGACGTCGGCACGCAGTCGGCCGGCGGATACGCCGACGCCTCGGCGCAGAACGCCTTCTGCGCGAACACCAACTGCGTGATCACCACCATCTACGACCAGTCGCCGCAGCACAACGACCTGACCATCGAGGGCCCGGGCACGGCCGGCGGCCAGGACGTGGGCGCGAACGGCGCGGCCATCCCGGTCACGGCGGGCGGGCAGAAGGTGTTCGGGGTCTACATCGGGCCGGGCACCGGCTACCGCCACTACGTCGGCGCCGGCGTCGCGCGAAACGGCCAGCCGGAGGGCATGTACATGGTCGCCAGCGGCACACACGTCAACAACGGCTGCTGCTTCGACTACGGCAACGTCGAGGCGTCGATCAACGACACCGGCAACGGACACATGGACGCGGTCAACCTCGGCACCACCTGCTGGGCCTCCCCGTGCACCGGATCAGGACCCTGGGTCGCCGGCGACCTGGAGAACGGCCTGTACCAGGGCGCCGGATCGAACCCCGCCGACCGGGGCGACAACTCGGCGTTCGTCACCGCGCTGCTGAAGAACAACGGACAGACCACCTTCGCGCTCAAGGGCGGCAACGCCCAGGGCGGCGGGCTGTCCACCTGGTACAACGGCGCCCTGCCGCCCAACGGCTACCAGCCGATGCACCAGGAGGGCTCGATCGTCCTGGGCACCGGCGGCGACGACAGCAACCGGTCGGTCGGCACCTTCTTCGAGGGCGTGATGACCTCCGGCTATCCGAGCGACGCGGCCGACAACGCGGTCCAGGCGGACATCGTCTCGGTCGGCTACTCGGGCAACACCGCGATGCCCGCGACCGGCGCCGCCATCACCGGCTCGTCCGGCAAGTGCGCCGACGTGGCCGGCGACGACGTCGGCGGCGACACCACCGGCGTCCAGCTGTGGGACTGCCAGTCGTACGCGGTCGACCAGCACTGGACGCACAACACCGACCACTCGCTCTCCACCCTCGGCCGCTGCCTCGACATCAACGGCAACGGAACCGCGGCCGGCACCCAGGTCGAACTGTGGGACTGCAACGGCGTCGGCGGCCAGAAGTGGATCCAGCAGGCCAACGGCTCGCTGCTCAACCCGCAGTCCGGACGCTGCCTGGACGACCCGAGCGGCAACACCGCCAACGGCACCCGCCTGCAGATCTGGGACTGCAACGGCACCCCGGCCCAGCAGTTCGCGGTCGCCGGCGGCGGCCCGGTCAACAGCCCAGGCGGCCAGTGCACAGACGTGGCCGGCGACGACGTCGGCGCGAACCTCACCGCCGTCCAGCTGTGGACCTGCCAGACCTACGCCATCGACCAGCACTGGTACCACAACGCGAACGGCTCGCTCGAAACGCTCGGCCGCTGCCTCGACATCAACGGCAACGCAACCGCGGCGGGCACGCAGGTGGAACTGTACGACTGCAACGGCGTGGGCGGACAGGTATGGCAGCAGCGCTCTGACGGCTCGCTGTACAACCCGCAGTCCGGACGCTGCCTGGACGACCCGAGCGGCAACACCGCCAACGGCACCCGCCTGCAGATCTGGGACTGCAACGGAACGCCGGCCCAGCATTTCGTGCTGAACTGACCGGCGCGCGGGTCGTCCCCCGAAACGGAACCAGCCGCCGGCTGAGTCCGGGCAGGTCCTGACTCGACAACGGTGGGGCGTCGTTCGCGGCGCCCCACCTGCGTGCCGCGCTCCCCTTCGGACGACGGGTCAGGCGCGGGTGAGCATCACGGTGCCCAGGGCCGTCATCGTCAGTGCTATGACACCGTCGAGCACGGCCCAGGCGCGCGGCTTCGCGAAAAGCCGGGCCAGGCGCCGCGCGCCGAAGCCGAGCGCGGTGAACCACAGGACGCTGCCGGCCGCCGCGCCGGCCGCGAACGGCCACCGTGCCGGGCCGTAACCGTTCGCCGCGGAGCCGAGCAGCAGGACCGTGTCGAGGTAGACGTGCGGATTGAGCCACGTCAGGCCCAAGCAGGTCAACACCGCCGCCTTCAAGGTGCCGCCGACGCCCGCTGCCGGGTCCAGAGCGTCCGGTCGCAGGGCACGTCGCGCGGCCAGCAGGCCGTAGCCGATCAGGAAGACGCCGCCGATCGCCGCGACCGCCGCGACGGCTCGCGGCCAGTGGCGCACCAGCGCGCCGAGGCCGCCGACGCCCGCCGCGATGAGCACGG
The DNA here is from genome assembly GCA_050725375.1 of Actinocrinis sp. Lineage (GTDB taxonomy): Bacteria > Actinomycetota > Actinomycetes > Streptomycetales > Catenulisporaceae > Actinocrinis. The sequence continues at coordinate 5,939 of JBOHCW010000128.1, forward strand.
CGTCCGAGACCGTGCAGATCACCACGACCGCGCCGACATGCTCTCTGCGCAAGCCCTGGCGCAGCACGAAGGCGTTCTGCGCGCCGATCGCCACGATCAGCGACAGCCCGGTGCCCAGGCCCGCCGCGACTGCCGTCGTTGTGCCACTCATGGCTCGATGCTAGGAAGCGCTCTGTGATAGAGCCAGCTAATGTTTCTTACGTATCATTAGCCACCGTGATGACAGACCTTCCGCTCGACCAGGTGCGCACGCTGCTCGCGGCCGTGGACGAGGGCACGTTCGAGGCGGCCGCGCGGGCGCTGGCCGTGACGCCCTCGGCGGTCAGCCAGCGGATCAAGGAGCTCGAGAAGCGCACCGGGCGCATCCTGCTGGTGCGCTCCAAGCCGGTACAGCCGACCGAGTCCGGCGTCGCGCTGATCCGCTTCGCCCGGCAGTTGGCCGCGCTCGAACACGACGCCGCCGCCGAGCTGGGACTGCCCGGCACGAACGAGCCGGCCCTGGTCTCGATCGCGGTGAACGCCGACTCGCTGGCCACCTGGTTCGTCCCGGCGCTGGCCCGGGTGCCCCGCGACCCGCCGGTCCGGTTCGAGCTGCACCGGGAAGACCAGGAGTACACCGACGAGCTTCTGCGTCAGGGCACGGTGATGGCGGCCGTGACCGCGTCAGGGCTCCCGTTGCCGGGCTGCACGGTGCGCAACCTCGGGCGCATGCGTTATCGGGCGCTGGCGACGCCGCAGTTCGTCGAGCGGTGGCTGTCGGCCGGACCGCTCAAGCAGGCGGTCGGCGCCGCGCCGGTCGTGATCTTCAACCGCAGGGACGAGCTGCAGGACCGGTTCGTGCGTCGCCTCGGCCGGCAGGCCCGCTGCGGACCGCGGCACTACGTGCCCGCCTCCGACGCCTTCCTGGAGGCGGTGGAGGCCGGACTGGGCTGGGGCATGATCCCGGACGTCCAGCCGGCCGGGCGCGAGGGCCGGCGTCTGGTCGAGATCGCGCCCGGCAACCCGATCGACGTTCGCCTGTACTGGCAGCAGTGGAAGCTGAGCCCGCCCGCGCTGGCAGCGGTCGGCCACGCGGTCGCGCAGGTCGCGGCGGAGGTGCTGAGCGCGTGACGTGCCGAGCCGGGCGCCCCTGCGTCCAGGGCGCCCGGCTCGGTTTTTTTCAGCGGGCGGTCGGTCCCCCTCTCGGAGGGCGGTTCAGCGCGTGCCTAGTAGCTGAAGCGCTCCAGTTCGTTGGCGTACGCGCCGACGACCCAGCCGGTGCGGGTCCGCGGATCGATGACCAGGCCGGTGTTCGCGGTGAACTCGAAGTTCGTGGTGGCCTCCGTCGAGTTCTCCAGGTTCACGTCGTGCGCCCGGTGCAGCACCTGCCCGGTCGACGGGTCGATCGTGTCGATCTCGCTCATCGCGTTGTTGTCGGTATCGACGCCGTCCTCATACAGGTGGCCGACCAGCGCCACGTTGTGGACCTCGTCGAGCGTCGCCCAGGCCGGGCCGCGCGCGCCCAGGTCCACCGGGCCCTGCGTGGTCGCGAGGCTGTGCTGGTCCAGGGTGCGCCAGTCGGAGGTCGGGAACTGGCCGCCCTCCGGGTTCGGCTGCGCCGCGCCGGTGACGACGTACAGGTTGCCGCCCTTGCCGTCGGCGAGCAGAGCCGCGGTGCAGGCCGGCTCGTGCGTGACCGGGGTGACCGTGCCGGCGTCGAGGTTGACGGCGACGATGCCGTACTGGGCGTAGCCGATCAGGCACGGGCCCTGCGTGCCGGCCGGCGAGGTGAACACCGTGCCGGTCGACTCGTCGATCGTGATCGCGTCGAACGCCCGGTACGACAGGGTGCTGTCGTTCAGGGTGAGCGGCGCGCCGACCGACTGTGTCAGCAGGTTGAGTTCCCAGATCTGGCTGACGCCCTTCACCCCGTCGAAGGTGATGGCGACGGCGCGGTGCCGCGCCGGGTCCAGCCTCGCGGCCAGGAAGTACAGCCCGTCGCCGCTGGTGTTCGGCAGCGCGACGTCGGCGACCTTGGCGCCGGTGTCCGGGCGGTAGAGCTCGAATCCCGGCTGGCCGCTCGCGTACGGCCTGGTCATCACGACGCTCAGGTTCAGGTTCGCGTCGACCCCGACGGTGTCGACCATCTGCGCGCCGTCCGTGCCGACCGCGTACGGCGCGCCGACGGCGCCGGTGTTGAGGTCGATCTGGCGCAGCGCGGTGTTCGTGAGCGAGAAGGGGCCGTCGGCGCCGTCGCCGAAGTCCGCGGTCGAGACCGTCGCCGTGTCCGAGCCGCCGGCCCGGCCGAGGTCGGCGGTGAAGTTCTGGATCTCGTTGGGTTGAAGCAGCCGGCTGTCGTCGTACTGGAGGAACGCCGTCGGCGAGGCCTGCCCGACCGGCTTGCCGTGCTTCGTGGCGAATACGCGCACTGAGTACTGCAGGCTGTCGGGGATGTGCAGCGTGTCGAGGTTCAGCGTCGTCGAGCCGGAGCTGCCGGGCAGGGTGACCACGGCGGTGGAGCCGTTGTCGAACCCGTCGTTGTCCGGGCCGCTGCCGTTCGCGTTGGTGAAGGTGTTGAGCGAGCCGAAGAGCGTCGGCCCGGGAGCGGAGAACTCCAGGACCGCGCCGGTCGCTCCGGGCACCGAGCGCACGTTCCAGGACACCGGCAGCGTCGGGCTCGTCCGGTTGACCTCGAGCGCCATGCTGCCCGCCTGCGCGCCGCTGCCCAGGCCCGGTGCGGCCGGGCGCCCGGCGGTGACGGCCGCGCCGATCCGGATCGCGCGGAACTCGCCGTAGAACGGTCTGGCGGCGTCGCCCGCCTGCCGGATGCCCACGCCGTACAGCCCGGCCCCGCCCGCCGCGAACGCCGAGGCCGGGATCGTCACCGTGCCGCTGGTCTCGGTCAGCGGGACGCTGTACGCCGCGCGGTAGATGTCGCCGCCGCCGTTCGGCGTCCAGTGGCCCACCGAGGACAGCTCAAGCACCGGCTGGTCCACGTTCTGAACGCCCGTCAGGTCGTAGTGCACCGTGACGGGCCGGCCGAGCTGCGCCGATCCGGGCGCGGTCGGCGCCAGTGCCTCCGGGTAGGTGCCGTCCGTCGCGCTGAACGTCAGGCTCTGGCCGGCCGACGCGACGACCCTTCCAGCACGCAGCGCCTCGAAGGTGACCGGGACGGTGCGGCTCGCGGTCGCGGCCAGGGGCTGTCCGGCCGCCGCGAAGAACTGCGCCGGGGTGACGCGTACGGACGGGCCGTCCGCCGCGATGACGCCGTGGGCGCCGACCCGCAGACGGTAGGTCAGGCCGTGGCCGGACAGTCCGGTCAGGTCCAGGCCGAAGGTGATCGGGTTGACGGCGTCCTGCGAGGTCAGGTCGATCGCGGCCGGGTTCGTGTCCTCCTCGAACTCCGCGCCGAGCTGGCCCAGCTCCCGGCGCTGCGCGACCGACAGGCGCACCGCGGCGCCGGTGAGGTGGTATTTCGCGCCGAGCACGGACTCGACGGCCTTGGTGACGTCCAGCTCGGGACCCATCCGCAGGGTCTGGTCGGTCTGCGGCGTCTGGGCCAGCGGCCGGCCGGTCTTGACCAGCAGGTCGCGCAGCTGCGCCGGGCTGAGCTCGCGGCCGGTGGCCTTCGCGGCCTGCAATACGTCCGCCATGGCCGCCGCGATCATCGGGGCGGAGGCCGAGGTGCCGCCGTTGAGGGTGACCTCGGTGTCCGTCTTGGTGCAGCCGGGGTCGGCGCTGTAGTCGCAGACGTGGATCAGCGAGGGCAGGTTGTCCCCCGGCGCCGCGAGGTCGACCCGGGTGCCGAAGCCCGAGGAGTAGTCGGCGAATCCGTCGTAGCGCGTCGTCGGGTACTGCGCGGTGGCGCCGGACGCGGCCAGGGTGTCATCGAGCGTTGACGCTCCGGCCACCACCGCGCCGCTGTCGGCGACCACGGTCGGCTGGGTGGTCGCCTGGTCGTTCTCGAACGAGGTGGTGGCGCCGTGCGGTCCGGTCACGTCGGTCGGCACGCTGCCGCCGTCCGGGCCGATCGCGACGGGCAGGCCCTCGCGGGTGCCGTCGTTGGAGGAGATCACCACGGCGATGCCCATCGACACGATGTGGTCCAGGATCGTGTGCATGAGCGGGTCGTCTTCGAGGTAGCGGCCGGCGTAGCCGATGCTGTCGGCGCCCCAGCCGATGCTCGCGGTGATCACGTTCGGCCGCGGGGTCTGGTTCGCGGCGGCCAGGAAGGACTCGGCCAGGTCCTGCTCGGTCTGCTGCCGCGGGACGACCAGCCGGTACTTCGCGCCCGGCGCGATGCCGAGCAGGTCGGTGGCGCCCGAGCCGGGGTTCGCCGCGCGCTGGCGGTCGTGCGGCAGCGGCGACATCATCGAGAAGTCCAGCAGGATCTCGCCGAGGTTCGGGTCCTGGCCCTCGGTGGAGCCGAGCGGGTCGAGCGCGCCGTTGTCGTCGGCCGTGTAGGTCGGGATCAGCGGGAGCGAGGGGTAGTCCAGGTACCGTTGGCCGTTCTGCACGACCGTGGTCGGGCCGTTCTCGCGCACGTAGGAGTCGCCCGCGACGGCCATGCTCTCGTCGGTCAGGTCGCCGAGCGAGACGTTGGTGATGATCTCGCCGGTGCCTGGCAGCGCTTTGAGGTACTGCGCGTCGTCGGCGAAGGTGCCGACCGCGTCCACGCCGCCGGCGTTCAGGTACGACTGGAACGAGGACGTCAGCCCGGCGTTGGCGGGCAGCGCCGCGGGCGGGCCGCCCGACGCGTTGGCGTACGACGCAGAGTCCTGCGCCTGTCCGGCCGCCGCCGCGGAGACCGCCTTCGCGGTGGTCGCGGGCAGGTTGTCAGAGCCCGGATTGATGGTGGCCACGTACTGGTTCGGCTGCGCGAACGCGATGCCGGCCGTCGCCGAGAGCGTCTTCGCGACGGCGCTCGGGTCGCCGCCGGTCAGGTGCACCACGTAGGTGTCGGCGACGCCGGCGGGCACCGAGCCGGCGGGCGCGGCCGTAGTGGGGGCGGCGCCTTCCTGGATCGCGCGCCACATCGCGTCGGCGTGCACCCTGGCCAGGGCCGCGTTGACGTGGGCGTCGGAGGTCTTGGCGGCGCGGGCGGCGGGCACGTGGAAGCGGGTCTTCGCGTTGTCGACCGCGGCGCCGGTGACCGACGCGCCGCTCAGGCCCACGACGACTTCGTCGGCGACGTACGGCTGAGCGGTCGCGGCCTGTGCGCGGCGTTCGATCCCTGCTTTGTCGGGTGCGCCGACCGGTCCGAACGCCGAGGTGCCGGCGACCGGGGCGACCGGGAACGGGCGCACGGTGCCGTTCGGGAGGGTGAGCGTGCCGGAGCCGGTCGTGTCGTAGGTGACCTTCGCGCCGTTGGCGAGGCTCAGTGTGGTGGACGCGGGCGCCCGGCTGCCGGCGACGGGGCCGCCTTGGGCCGCGCCGGCCGGCGGGGAGACGCCGAGCGCGACCGCGGCTGCGGCCACGCCGATCAGGATGGTGTACGGCGCGCCCGTGGTTGGACGTAGACGCATGGATGGTTCCTGTCGTCAGATCTCGCAGATGCGCGCAGATGCGTGCTCAGCAAATGTCGGTGCACGCGAATCGATCGGACAAGGAATCGGCCATGGCGTCTTCGTGCAGCTGCACATGTGAGAACGCTCCCACCGCAGGCTGTTGCGGGGCCGCGGCACTGCCGGCGGGCGGCGGGCCGGGCGGTGCGCCCGGTCGCCGCCGGTCGGGAAACACGTCGGCAACGGATCCCCGCTAGGGTGGTCGCCGGTGATCGCGACATTGGTCAGGCGGCTGACATGAGCACCTTGCTTCCGCATTCGGGCATGCAGTCCGGCACGCGGCTCGGCGCGCTCGGCGTGCCGCCCGCGCAGGAGCAGGTGTACCTCCACCTTGTCCGGGAGGGCCGGGGCCGCACCGTGAAGGAGGTGGCCGAGGCGCTGCACCTCTCGCCGCGGATCGCGCGCGACCTGCTGCGGGCGCTTGAGGGCAACGGACTGGTCAGCCGTACCCTGACGCGCCCGTACGGGTATGCGCCCGGGCCGCCGGAGCTGACGCTGGAGATGCTGGCGAACCGCCGGACCGAGGAGTTGGCGCAGATCCGGCAGTACGCGAAGGAGTTGCAGGGCGAGTTCCGCGAGGCCGCGCAGCGCGGCGGCGCCGCCGGGCTGGTCGAGGCGATCGTCGGCCCGGAGGAGCTGATGCGGTATTACCTGACGCTGATGCGGAACGCGACGGAGCAGCTCGACGCGTTCACCAAGGGTCCGTATGTCGCGGGCGGCGAGACCGACCAGGTCATCGGTTTCGAGCGGGCCGGGATCACCCGTGGTCTCAGGGCCCGGTCGGTGTATCAGAGCGAAGGGCTCGACGAGGCGCTGACCCTGACCATCGCGGAGCGCAGCATGCACGTCGGGGAGGAGGCGCGGCTGGTGCCGAGCCTGCCGATGAAGCTGGCGATCTTCGACCGCAGGACCGGCTTCGTGCCGCTGAGCACCGAGGATCCGGAGCTCGGCGCCCTGGTCGTGCACCCCTCGCCGCTGCTCGACGCGCTGATGGCGCTGTTCGAGACGGTCTGGGCACGCGCCGTGCCGCTGCACTTCGGCCGCGCGAGGCCGCCGGACGACCTGGACCAGCGGGCCCTGCAGGTGCTGCTGCTGATGTCCGCCGGCATGAAGGACGAGTCGATCGCGCGGGCGCTGGGCACGAGCCGGCGTACGGTGCAGAAGCATGTCACGGCCGTGATGTCCACCCTCGGCGCCCGTACCCGCTTCCAGGCGGCGCTGCTGGCCCGTGAACGCGGCTGGATCGGCGCGCCCCCGGCTACGTCGCGCGCCGCTCGCGACGCAGCGAGCTGACCAGCGCCGCGCCGATGAACGCGACGCCGGCCAGGCCGGTGACCGGGTCGGGCAGCGAGCGGTACGCGGTGACCAGCAGCAGCATGCCGAGCGCGCCGATGACCCCGTCGAAGGAGAACGAGGCGTCCATCGGCTCAAGGAAACAGAACGCTGCGAAGGCCGCCCTGCCGGTGAGTGGTCCGCCTCGGGCCGTTTCGTCGCTCTTAGGCCAGACCACCAGTAACGGGAACAGCAACCGCATACCGAACACCGCGATCAGCACGCCGACGGTCAGGAACAGACGTTGCCAAGCTGCCGAGAGCCGGCGCAACACGGTGGCGTTGACCACGGCGTTTTGTCCACGGCGTTGTCCAGCGACAGCGAGATCTCCAGGACGCCGAGCAGCGC